>JAADGN010000067.1 GCA_013152325.1 Chloroflexota bacterium | reverse complement strand
GGGGGGGGTAGGAGTAGAGGTTATGCCCAACGAATCCGCATTGCGACGTTTGAAAACCATTGAAGGCCATTTGCGCGGTGTGATCCGCATGGTGGAGGAAGATGCCTATTGCATTGACGTCATCCGCCAGATACAGGCCGTGGAAGCCGCACTGAACAAGGTCAGCAGCGTGATTTTGGAAGATCACCTGAATTCCTGCGTGATCACAGCTATCCGTGGTGAAGACCGGAAAGAGCGCGAGCGCGTGCTCGAGGAAATTGCCGAGGTCTTTGAGATGGCGAATAAAGTGTAAGGCGTCGTCGCTTGCGGCGGCGAAAAACTGGTTTGTATTGGCAAACCCGAAAAATATTTCATAAGGAGAATACCATGACGACTGTAACTTATTCCGTTCCCAGCATTTCCTGCGGACATTGCACGCATACCATCAAGATGGAAGTTAGTGAAATCCCCGGCGTGCAGTCTGTCGAAGGCGCAGTGGATACCAAGCAGGTGACCATTACCTTTGACGCTCCGGCGAGCGAAGAGCAGATCAAAGCCCTGATGGCCGAGATTAACTATCCTGTCGCGGAGTGATTTGCGTTTTACGGAGTACGCGTTACGCTGTGGCGTAATGCGTATTTCGTAGCGCGCAAAACGCGCTATGTTTTCGGACACGGATCGACGCGAAAGACGCTTTTCGTACGCGCCGTGTCCTTTTTATTTGTAGGTAACCTTTAGGAGTGATTTTGAGTCGCAAGATACGCGAAAAACGAAGGAAGCAGCGTGACGCCCAGCGTCATCTGTATTCAAATATATTCAAATTTGGTGGCGGGAGGGTCAGTTGCAATCGCAGCAATCTCGCAGCGCACAAGACCCAACCCGCTAATTGGAGGATTTATGTCTGAAACAAAACAACTAACTTTGCCGGTTACCGGCATGACCTGCGCCAACTGTGTCGCCACGGTGGAGCGCAATTTGAACAAGCTCGACGGGGTGGATGCCGCCGTCGTCAATTTGTCTTCGGAGCGGGCAACGGTGACATTTGACCCGTCCCTGCTGGGGCTGGACGACGTCATCGCGCGCGTGGAGCGCGCCGGTTACGGCGTGGCGACCGGCGAAGCGAACCTGGTCATCAAACGGCTGTCCGACGACAACGACGCCCGCCGCCTGGAGAAGGCGCTGGCGCAACTGGACGGCGTGCTGGAAGTGCAGGTCACCTTCACGACCGAGAAAGCGCGCGTCAAATACGTCCCGACGGTCGTCACCCAGGCGGAGATCCGCCGCGCGGTGACGGCGGCCGGATTCGAAGCCCTCGAATTGGGCGGCGACGTGGAAGACGCCGAGGCCAAAGCCCGCCAGGACGAGATTGACCGCCAATGGCACCTGCTCGTCACCGGCCTGATCTTCACCGTGCCGCTGTTCCTGTTCTCCATGTTGAGCAGTTTTGGCTTGCTGCCGCCTGCCATCGGGGAGGCCTGGTGGGCCAACTGGCTGATGTTCGCGCTGGCGACGCCGGTGCAGTTCTACGTCGGCTGGCAGTACTACGTCGGCGGCTACAAGGCGCTGCGCAACGGCTCGGCCAACATGGACGTGCTGATCGCGATGGGCTCGTCGGTGGCCTATGTGTATTCGATTGTCGTCATGCTGGGCATCGTGCCCGGCCACGTCTATTTCGAGACGGCGGCGGTCATCATCACCCTGATCCGGGTGGGCAAGTTCCTGGAAGCGCGCGCCAAAGGACGCACCAGCGAGGCCATCAAGAAACTGATGGGGCTGCGCGCCAAGACCGCCCGCGTCGTGCGTGACGGCCAGGAGATGGAAGTCCCGGCGGACGAGGTCATGGTCGGCGACGTGGTCATCGTGCGCCCCGGCGAGAAGATCCCGGTGGACGGCGTGGTCGTCGAAGGCCGCTCGGCGGTGGACGAATCGATGCTGACCGGCGAATCGCTGCCGGTGGAGAAAGGCCCCGGCGACCCGGTCGTCGGCGCGACGCTCAACAAACTGGGCATGCTGAAATTCGAGGCCACCAAGGTCGGCAAGGAGACCGCACTGGCGCAGATCATCAAATTGGTGGAGGAAGCCCAGGGCAGCAAGGCGCCGATCCAGAAACTGGCCGACCAGGTTTCGGCGGTCTTCGTCCCGGCGGTGATCGTCTTGGCGGCGCTCACGTTCCTGGTCTGGTATTTCGTCATCCCTGCGCCGCCCGCCGGCGCGGAGATCAGCGGCTTCACGCGCGCCCTCATCAACATGGTGGCGGTGCTGGTCATCGCCTGTCCCTGCGCGATGGGGCTGGCCACGCCGACGGCCGTCATGGTCGGGACGGGCAAGGGCGCTGAATCCGGCATCCTGTTCCGCAACAGCGAGGCGCTGGAGCGCGCCGGAAAAGTGGCCGTGGTCATCCTGGACAAGACCGGCACGATCACGAAGGGGCAGCCGGCGGTGACGGACGTGGTGCTCAGCCGGCAGGCGTCAGTCGACAGCGATGAGTTGCTGCGATTGGCCGCCTCGGTGGAGAAGGGCAGTGAGCATCCGTTGGGCGAGGCGATTTGGGCCGAGGCGACCACGCGCGGGCTGAGTCTGGGCGAGCCGGAGGCTTTCCAGGCTGAAGCCGGTCTTGGCGTGGTCGCGGTCGTCGACGGGCGGCGCATCGCGGTCGGCAACCTGCGCATGATGCAGGCGCGCGGCTACGACATGGGCGGCCTGCTGCCGGAGATGGAACGCCTGCAAGCCGAGGCCAAGACGGCCATGCTGGTGGCTGTGGACGACGCGGTGCGCGGCGTGGTCGCGGTGGCGGATACGGTCAAGGACGGCTCGCGGGAAGCGATTGACGAGTTGCACGGCCTGGGGCTGGAGGTCGCCATGATCACCGGCGATAACCAGAAGACCGCCGAGGCGATTGGAAAACAGGTCGGCGTGGATACGGTGCTGGCCGAGGTGCTGCCCGCTGGCAAATCTGCCGAGGTGAAGAAGCTGCAGGCCTCTGGCGTGATCGTCGCCATGGTCGGCGACGGGGTCAACGACGCCCCGGCGCTGGCGCAGGCGGACGTGGGTATCGCCATCGGCACCGGCACGGACGTGGCCATGGCCGCCGCGCCGGTCACATTGATCAGCGGCGACCTGCGCGGGGTGGCGCGTTCCATTCGCCTCTCGCGGGTGACGCTGGCGACGATCAAGCAGAACCTGTTCTGGGCTTTCTTTTACAACGTCGTGCTCATTCCGGCGGCTGCGGCAGGATTCTTGAATCCGATGCTGGCGGCGGGCGCGATGGCCTTCAGCAGCATTTTCGTGGTCACCAACAGTTTACGGCTGCGGAAGGTGGAGATTTAGGCCGCGAGAACGCGAAGAAATACGAACTGGCTCACCCC
>JAADGN010000069.1 GCA_013152325.1 Chloroflexota bacterium | reverse complement strand
TCTCGATCTGCTCGCGAATTTCGTCGTCGGTCAGCAAAACGACTTCCACGCCCGCGCCCAGCAGCGTGGAAATCACGTCGCTTTGCATGAAATAGATGAGCGCCATGCCGTGGTCAGCGATGATGAAGATACGTTTGGTCATAATTCCTTTTCAAGCGTCATTGCGAGGGCGAGCCCAAAGCAGTTTCGTGATTAGCAAATAATTATGAGACTGCCTCGCTTCGCGCCCAATGACATCTTTACGAATAATACCGTTTGAAAATCCAGTTATAAACTGCAAGCAATACTTTCTTGATCGGGGCAAATTCCAACACGCGCCGCGAAATATTGTGCTTTTTCGTTTTGGTCTCTCCCATCTCGCCGCGCAGATAACCGAGGGTGTTGCTCAAATTCATCACCCGGATCGGAGACCATCAACCGCAGCAAGCCCGCTTCGTTCATCCTCTCGTCGAGCTGGCGCACCTGCCCCATCGGGCGGCTCATGTCGAAGGGCAAGAATTGTTGGAGCGTGGATTTATACGCCGTAAACTGCCAATGTGACGCGCCCGCGATGGTAGTCACATCCTGATAAACGACTTTCCAATCTCTTGTCTCTGCATAGACCTTGCGATTCTCTTCTTCGGTCTGTCCCAGCGAGAGATTGAACTCGAGGAAAGTCTCCCAGGGGATGAACCGACCTTCTTCGCAAGTCGCGTTTTTCCGCGCCCAGTCCAGCGTGGCGCTGTAAAATGCAGGCGGCGTGCGGAAGGGTCGCGCCGTAACCATGCCTACATTCGGGAAAGTCTCCAATATCTCGACCGAGCGCGCCAGCCAGTTCGGATAATAGAGAATATCGCTATCGGCGTAGGCGATGATCTCGCCCGGCGCGCCCGCGAGGATGATATTCCACGCGCCGCCTTTGCCCAGGTTCTTCTCGGAGAGCAGCAAATATTGGATTCGTCCATCTTCCTTCTCGTTCACCAAATAGTCGCGCACTTCAGGGCAAGAGCCATTGTCAAAGACCATCAGGTCGAAGGGCAAGCCGGGGTCATTGCGCATGGACTCGAGACTCACCTTGAGCACGTCCAGCGCTTCTTCGTAGAATCCGCTCAAAAAGGGAATATAGCTCAAGACCGCAACGGTGATCCGCTCCGGCTTGGCGACATCCTTGACGAATTTGGCCGGGTTTTGTCCTTTTCTCATAGCAGCGTTCCAAGTGTCATGTGTTTATGTGTCACGTTTTTAAAACTCTCAGAAAATTAATACCAACAACGTGTTGCGTGGTGCGTATTGCACGAAGAAAGACATTGTGAAATGCGTTTTACACAATACGTATCTCTAACCAAATATTTTCTTCACCTTTTTTATCCATCTTTGCGGACGCACGATTTTCTCTAACATTGCTTCTGGCAGGAAGAAAAGCAGCTTGCGCAAAAATTGTTCGATGCCGCGCAGAAAACGTCCCCGCGTTGGGCGCGGACGCAGAATCTTCCCATCTCGCAGTTGACGGTTTGCATCAATAATCGTATAACGCGTCACCGCCGAGCCGCCCGCCATGCGTACATTTTCGTCGGTTTCGGGCATATCGTAGTGCGGTCGTCCGCCTGGCAGATGACTGTAATCGTGATTCTGATGGACGATCATCACGTCGTGGGTGGCGTCGATCACTGCCCACTTCTCCGCACGGGCCTTGTAGATCATCCAGTTGTCCCATCCGGCGCGGCCAATGGCGAAATCGGGGATGTCGGTGTAACAGGCGCGGGGAAAGACGAAGTAGTCGCTGCCCGCCGGTTTGTGCAGATTGCCATCCCGCCGCGCTTGCTCCCGCAGGAGAGACTCCCAATCGCCGGAGAAATCAAGCGGCTCGGTCACATCCAGGTCCCAGCGACGGCCCAGCATCACAAAACGCTCCCGCTGCGCGACGACCTGTTTGGCCGCCTCCACGAAATCGGACATGAGCAAAATATCCGCATTGACAATGCACAGCAGCGGGCTGTCACTGTGCTGGCGGGCCAGCGCAAACATCGAGCTGATGAGCGGCGTGCCGTTGGCATTGCGAACCACTTCTGGATAATGGGTGACGCCCAATTCGCGCGCCGCGTCGTCCGCCAACCCCGGCTCCTCGCCCAGCAGGATCACGTCCACATCCGGCAAATGCAGCCAGGACCGAATCGCATTGCGCTGGATGGTGGCTATGTGCGGATCGGTGAAGGGTTTGGGGGCGGAGAAGATGGTTAGAAGAGGCATAATTTGCGTATTGCGTAATGATTTATTCCATGAGGGTTTTATGATGGACCTTCGCGTTGATGGCTGTCAGTTTTGGCTCGCGCTGAACCAAAGCCAGCACATCACGCCAGGAAAAATCATCGCGGCCGTCAAAACGGGCGTAGACCTGACGGATGAATTCCAAATCCTCGGCGGTATCCACCGTCCAGCGCTGGGAGCCGTAGTCCGGATCGTGGTTGAGCAGCGCCACCCGAAAGCCGCGCGGGGAGACGCCAACGGAGAGTTGGCAGGTTGGCAGGCTGGCAGGCTGCAGGCTTACGCCTTCGTAGAGATAAGGCATGACATGTTCACGCTGGAACGGCTGGTCGGCTTCACGCCAGGCGCGTTCCAGCGCCGTGAACGTGCAGACTTCCGTATCCAGCCCGATGGGGTAAGTCCGTCCCCAGGGCGGCGGGAGGCGGTTGGCAACGAAATCCACTGGGCCCTGACCCCTGACAACTGACAACTGCGCTATCGTTTCATCAACCAGTACGGGATCAATGACCGGGCAATCCGCCGTAATGCGCACAACCACATCCGCCTTGAATTGCCGCGCCGCCTGATAATAACGGTCGAGCACGTCAAGCAAACTGCCGCGGGTACAGGCGTAGCCGCGGGCCTCGCAGAGTTCGGCCACGGGATCGTCCGAGGCATCGGTTGTGGTCGCCACAAGGACCTCGTCCACCGTCTGCGCGCGGCGCGTCCGTTCGACGACGCGCGCCAGCATCGGTTGTCCGGCGATGTCCAGCAGCACTTTCCCCGGCAAACGGGAGGAGCTCATGCGAGCTTGGATAATGGCAACGGTTCGAGGTTTCATAATCAAACGATTTACCACAGCGTTCACAGAGATCACGGGGAAAAACTTTTTGTTTTCTCTGTGCTCTCTGCGCGCGCTGTGGTGAAATTACGCCGTATGCGCCTCCGAAGGGATCGGCTGCGGGACAATAAAGCCCTTGGCGCGGAACTCCTCAATGTACTCGCGCGTCTTCCAGTAATCCAGGCCAACCTCCTCAGCAATTTCAAAGATGCTGTGCCGACCTTCAAAGCGCATCATGATCTTTTCGATGGCACGGTTGAGCGCCCAATCCTCGCGCCAGTCCACCCACAGATCGTGACCAGAGAGGAAAACCGGGCCACGGAAGGTACGCCTGGGGACATAGTTGCTGGCAAAGATACGAATGATCTCCTCCGCCACATCAGCGGCCTCGACCAGCATATCTTCGTGCATGATGTCGAGGTTGTCATCGGTGGTGTGATACTCATCGTACGGCCAGCGGTTGAGCGAGATACACGGCACATTGACACCGGGGCCATTGATGACGCGCTCGTCATTGGCGGGGGCGGCAGCGAAATCGCGTTCTTCATGCTCGGTATCACGCAAGACATATTGCGCAATACGGTCGAGCAGGTGGTCGTGCTGGCGCGAATGATGCCAGGCCAGTTTGTTCTTGTTGCCGGTCATCTCCAAAAAAATGCCGCCGCGCAAATTGGGGATCAGGTCTTCGTTGTGGGCGAGGTAGGCAATCGTGCCTATCGTCTCGGGGCCAAACCAAAAGCGGACGCTCATCGAGCCGGGCGGCAGGGGATCCTCGGCGAGGCGGCGCGCCACTTCGATGGCCGTCACCACGCCGGCCAGGTCATCGTTGGCCTGCATGGGATGACAGGTATGCGCCTGAACGATCATCTCGCCGGAGGCGTTAACGGGACCGCCTTCGGGGTGAACGACCCCGGTTCCCACACGCAGACCCTGCTCCGGGTCCGTGACGAATTCGGAGCGGATGACGGCACGGTACCGCTCGGCGCGCGGGAGACGGTCAAACGTCTCTTTGGTGAGACAAAATCCCCAATCCCGTTCGTAATACTTGAACTCCCACGGAATCGCGGTCGGACGTTTCTCGCTGTAACGCAGATGCGGCTCCAGTTCGTCCCAGGTAAGCACCTTGTCCACGGGCAGCGAATAGGAGATGATGTGCAGCGGGTTGTCGGCAAAATCCACGACGCGCTCGCCACCCTCGGTCTCCAGGTAAGCCTCATGAACGACGTATCGCTCCGGCACGCGCCAAGTCCAAATCGGCGCGCCGGGAGCGTAGGTTTCGAGCGTGTACTCCGCGGCATCCGGCAGGTACGCGCCGACAATCTCCAACGCCTTGTCCATGTCGTCAGAGACAATCGTGCGGTGGAGCGGCAGCAGTTCAGCCAGAACGGATTTGAGGGATGAGTAAGATTTTGCCACGTTGCTTTTACGTCATTGCTTCGTTGCCTACGGCAACTCGCAGCGACATATTTTAATACTTCGGTTTCTCAATATAGTGCAGTTTCTCCGGATGCTCGCGGATGATGACGGCCATGTTATCGTAAAAATCTTGCGCCGAGGCAAAATGGACTTTGGCCGCGCCGACTTGCACTTCGTGGATGACGCCCTGCTCCAAAAGTTCGGTCATGCCGGGCACGATGTACGTTTTGACATACTTGTTCTTGCGCACGAACATCGAGTAGGTTTTGATCTGCGGCTGACGATCGTAGCCCACGTAGATGCCCGAAAATTCCTTCACGCGACGGTAATCACAGCCTACGTTGTACTCGATGTAATGGTGCATCGAGAATGTACTGTTGAAATCCAGGCCGATGCTGACGATCGTGCCATCGGTTTTGTGGAAGCGCGCAAAAGCGGAATTCGGGCCGTAGGCCTCGACATCATCGCTGGCTGCAAATTCCTCCTTGCGGCGGCCCAGCACGGCAAAGGAATAGATGGGATGCGGCGTGCGCAGCGCGTCCGGACGCAGACGGGCGATCTCGGTGATGGCGCCCATTCTGGAGGGCGTCTCGAGAACGTCAAAATAATGCGTCTCCGTCCACGACTGGAAGTTGAAGTTGGGGAACAAAACCGTCCCATCCGGCCCAACCAATTCGAGCATCACATCAATGACCGTGTCCACGCCGCCCTCGACCCCGCCGAGCGACTTGTACGAGGTGTGCACCATGATGGTGTCCCCTTTTTGGACACTGGTCTGTCGAAAACCGGTTAGCAATTGATCAAACGTCAGCATATTTCATTCTCAGAGTTTTAGCATCGGGTCATCGGGCAGTTCATCTTCAACCACAGGCTTGTTGGCCTTTTCCTTTTCTTCCAATTCGGTCACCTTTGCCTTGTGCTCGTCCAGTTTCTTCTCCAGGCCTTTGAGCTTCTTGCGCTGACTGGAGAGCGCCAAACTGCGCTTGACCGTGCCGGGCAACATAACCAACACGCCAATCACAATGCCAACCCCCACGGCCAGCAAGATGAACAAAGCCAGCGAACCCTCAACACTGTAGCCAAAGAAAGACACCGCAACCATCATCGGATTTGCAAGCGCAAAGATGACTGCTACAACGGCAAACGCCAGTGCCAGAACCAATGTGAAAATCATCAGAGCCTCCTCATCTATCAACTCAACTGGGCTGCAAGTTCGTAGGCTTGCAACAACGACTGAAAATTCTTCTTCCAATCGGCACGCGCCTCGGCCACTGCCCGGGCATTACGGCCAATTTCAGACAGGGTATCACGCTTGTCCGCAAGCCGCAAGATGGCGCTGGTCAGGGCATCCACATCGCCATCCGAGAAGAGCCAGCCGTTCTCTCCTTCCGTGACCCACTCCTTGTTGGCCGGAATATCCGAGACCAAAACCGGCAATCCGCACGCCAACGCCTCCATCAGCGAAACAGACGAACCGTCCACGTGCGAGGGGCTGATATACAGGTCAGCCGCGTGATAGTAGTGCGGCAATTCTTTTTGACTGACATAGCCGCCGAAGTGGACCCGGTCGAGGACCCCGCCTCGTGACAGAATCTGCCGGATGACCTGTCCCTGCGACCCGCCCGCCAGCAGGATCAGACTCAGGTCTGGCCTGCTCTTTGCAGCGCGGACAAATGCCCTGGCGAGGACATCCACGCCGTAACGCGGCTCCCAGGAGCGATTGCAGAACAGGGTCAACCCTGTCGACGGTCGGCGACGGACGGCAGGCGGTCGAAAATGGTCAAGGTCAACGCCCCAGGGGAAGACGATGGTCCGCTCCGGGTTCATGCCGTAGCCGATGGCTTTCCCACGGGTAACCTGGGCATCGCTCGTAAAAAACGTGGAACGAGCCAACGTGAAACGTGTAACCCATTCCCACCAGCGGTTGCGATGGACATCTTCCATCAAATCGAAGCCCCACGACATCGTCAGAATGGGGCGGAAGCCCGTCAGCACGGCGACAAAGGCGCTCGTCTGGATCGGCCCGGCGTGGATCAAATCCGGTTTGATTTTACGAATAACGCGCCGCAAACTCATCACCAACCCGGGCACGTCCCGCCAGCGGAAGGGACGCTCCCCACCCGCCCACTGCACCTGCTCAATCTGCGCGGGGACGGGGCGGTCTTCATACTGTTTCCCGCCGCCTTGCAAGCGCACGAAAAAGACCTCGTGTTCCGTCTCCGCCAAAGCGGAGAGAAAACGGTGGTCGTGGGGGGAATAAGCGGCCGAAAAATAAATGATCTTCATAGAAAACGTGTTGACGTGTCAGGTATCAAGTACCATGTTAGGCATTTCTCTTCAGGGCATGGCGAAAACCGCCAACCAACGCCTTGGCCTTTTCAGCTTTCTGATAGAGTTCGTTGAAAGTCTCTTGATCGATATAACCAACATCGAGAGCCGCATAGAGCAGGGATTGGGTCTCAACAGCGGAGCGGCGTGAGTATCCAAGGAATCGGGCGAATTCAGTGTTGGAGTCGCAGTCGAAGCCCTCGGCAATATTGGTCATTACCGAAACAGATGCGCGTTGAATCTGGTCGCGCAGCCCAAAATCTCTTGCAAACTCGCCTTGCCTCGTAATCCGATAAACCTCTTTGACGAGTTCACGCGCTTCTTGCCACGCCCGGATTTCTTCGAAATGCTTTATCAGCGGCATCAAAACCCTCTTTCAAGACGAAAACACCTGGCACGTGACACGTGACGCATAACACACAACGCCTACTCGTCCAAGTCGCTCCAGCGCAATTCCTTGCCGTAAGGCATATCGTGCCGCGCCTTCTTGCCGACTACATTCTCCACTTCCCAGGGCATGATCGCGCCGGGGGTAGCCGGTCGCAGCGGCTCGACCATCTCAGCAGTGATCGTCTCACCGGCCTTGATCTCTCGCGCGGCCCGCAGACAGCGGCGCTGCAGTTGGTAGGTCTCCTGCTCGTTGGGCGTGACGAATTTGTCCGTCGAGCCGAGGGCGCGTTCCAGCGTGCGCACCTGTTGCACCATCTCGGCCCAGGCCTCCGGATTCATGGCAAATTTGTGGTCGGGGCCTTCGCGGTCGTTACTGTCGGTAAAGTGACGTTCGATCACGCGCGCACCCAGCGCCACCGCGCCCACGATCGGCGCCGGGCTGTGTGTATGATCGGAGAGACCCAGCACAACATCCGGGAACATGGCCGCGTAAGTCTTCAGGACGTTCAAATTCAGGTGATCATAATTCTCGTCGCTAGCAGTATAGTTGGTATTGCACTGGAACAAAACGATCTGCCGATTGACCGCCTGCACCGCGCGCACGGCGCGGGTCACCTCGCCGATGTCCGACGCGCCGGTGGCGATCAAAATCGGCTTGCCCTTTTTCGCCATGTAGACCAGCATCTCGGGCCACGAGATCAGCCCGGAGCCAGCCTTGTAGGCGGGCATATACTCCTCGAGCATATCGGCGGCTTCGAAGTCGTAGGGCGAGGAGAAATAGTGGATGCCGACCTTGTCGCACTCTTCTTTCAAAATGGGCGTCCAGTCAAGAGGCACCTCCGCGTCCTGATAGACTTCAAAGACCGACTTCTTCCAACTGGCCTGATGCGAGACCTGTCCGCCCATGGCTTTGAAGCCATAGTCCGAGACGATCTTCTTGGCGCGGAAATTCTGGAATTTTGCCGCGTCCGCGCCGGCCTCTTTCGCCAGGCGGATGAGCATCTTCGCCCGCTCCAAGTCGCCGTCGTGGTTGGCGGCGATATCGGCGATGAAATAGGTCGGGTGATTGGAGCCGATAAGGCGGTCGCCAATTTTGATGTCCATTTTTGCCTCCGTTTTGCAGGGATACGGTCTCGCCGTGTCCCTACGATTGTTGATAACTCCGCAATTTCTGTGGATAACCCTGTTGGTACTGTGTATAGAACTTCGCCAGCCCAGGGGAGAACGCGGGGACAACCCGACCCAAATCTGTGGACAACTTGTGGACAGACAGCCGCAAATTGTGGGAACGTTTGGCCGTCAGCCCCGATTCGTCCACCGAAATGGGCGTAATCAGCCCGGCATCAAATCCGAACGTTTGGGCAATCGCGCGGCCGAACTCGAACTTGGTCAGGCTCTCGGAGCCGACAACGTGATACAGCCCCGAAAGTCCCTTCGCCAACATTTCGAGCAGCATTTCGGCCAGGTCACCGACGAACATCGGGCAAAAATACACGTCATCGAAGCCGTTGACGGGTTTCCCCGCGCCCAGGTTGTTGACGAAAAATTCAGCCAAGCTGCGCTGCCCGCTCAGGCTCCAGCCGAAGAAATTGACGCGGGCTACTGCTACATCCGGGTTGACCGCCAATACGGCGCTCTCACCGTCCAGTTTTGTCTGGGCATAGACGCCGAGCGGGTTGGGCGTGTCGCTTTCGGTATAGATGCCGTCTTTCGTGCCATCGAAGACCGCATCGGTCGAGATATGCACCATGCGGACGCCGCGTCTGGCGGACGCTGCCGCCAACTGACGCGGCAGCTCAACATTGAGACGCTGCGCCAAATCCGGTTCGCGCTCGCAAGCATCCACGTTTGCCAGCGCGGCGCAGTGGATCAGCCAATCGGGGCGCGCCGCGTCGAGGACACGGTCAGCAGCCTCCGGGTCGAGCAGATCCGCCCGCAGCAACTCAAACGGGACTCCGCCCAGGCTGAGTCGATCCACACCGATAACGGTGTATTCGTCCATCGCCGCGAGGGCCAAATTCAATCCCAGCAAGCCGCTGGAGCCGGTGATCAAAAGCCGTGTCATGGGTTAAGCATCACGCTCGAACGGGGTGATGAACTGCTTGATGCTGTCCACGTCCAACCATTGGGTGTTGTTGTCGCTGGCATAACGGAAACCATCGGAGAGCAGTTTGCCCTTCTGCTGCCAACCGTAGCCAAACCACATCGCCTCGGCAGGCTGAACGACGAACATCGTATCCAGTTCAACTGTGGTGCGGGCTTCGTCTTCGGAGATCAGCACTTCGTGCAATTTTTCGCCGGGGCGGATACCGATGATGTCCACCCGGGCGTTGGGGGCAATCGCTTTGGCGAGGTCGATGACCTTCATGCTGGGAATCTTGGGCACGAAGACCTCGCCGCCTTCCATCTGCTCAATGCACGAGATGACGAAGTGCACGCCCTGCTCCAGCGAGAGCCAGAAACGGGTCATGCGGTCGTCGGTGATGGTCAGCTTGCCGCTGGCGCGCTGTTTGAGAAAGACCGGCACAACCG
The DNA here is from genome assembly GCA_013152325.1 of Chloroflexota bacterium. Classification (GTDB taxonomy): domain Bacteria; phylum Chloroflexota; class Anaerolineae; order Anaerolineales; family Villigracilaceae; genus Desulfolinea. The sequence goes on along the minus strand of JAADGN010000069.1, from coordinate 12,606 downwards.
ATCCGCGGCTGCCGACCACGTTGCCATAGCGGACACAGGAGTAGCGGGTGGCGTGCCCAGCCGCGTAGGCATTGGACTGCACGACCAATTTCTCGGCGGCCAGTTTCGTCGCGCCATACAGGTTGATCGGGTTGACAGCCTTGTCCGTGCTAAGCGCCAACACTTTTGCAACCCTGGCATCCAGCGCAGCCTCGATCACATTGGAGGTACCCATGATGTTGGTCTTGATAGCTTCCATCGGGTTGTACTCGCATGCCGGGACCTGCTTGAGCGCGGCGGCGTGGACGACAATGTCCACGCCGTGCATGGCGCGCAGCAGGCGGTCGCGGTCGCGGATGTCGCCGATGAAGTAGCGCAGGCGCGGATCGTCGAATCCCGCCACGCGCATTTCGTGCTGTTTGAGTTCATCACGGCTGAAGACGATGATCTTCTTCGGCTGGTACTCGTCCAGCATGATACGGATAAATTTCTTGCCAAACGAGCCGGTACCGCCGGTGACGAGGACGGTTTTGTTATTCCAATTCATAATCACTCCAAGAGCAGCGGATAAAAACGGATGCCAGCATAACGAATTACTCCCTATTCCCTGGTTTTCTAATCACGATCATCGGATATTGCCCATTGACGCCGAAGAAACGCGGGAAGCGTTCTTCCAGCCAAAAAGCAAAGCGCAAGAAGGCTTTCCCTGCCAGCCTGGGGCGAATGAACCAGCGCAAAAAGCGTGTGCTCAAACTGCGCCAGGTGTAAATCTCGACCGGGAACAAGTCCGAAACTTCGTTCTTCAGCCAACCCGCGTTCATCTTGCGGACAAAGGTGCCGGTCGCATCCTCGCCGGAAATATCCTTTTTGCCGCGTTTGATCGGACGTCCCGTGAGCAGTCGTCCCGCCTGGATGAGAGGCTCGACCAACCGCATCAGGAACGGATTCCCCCAACCGTTGACGACAACCGCCGTCTTCCCCGCGCCCAGAACGCGGTATAGCTCCCCATAGGCGGCGCGATGCTCGTCCATCGGCAGGTGGTGGATGGTGTGCATCGAGACGATCCCGTCGAAGGCATCGGGCGTGAAGGGCAGATTTGCCACGTCCGCGACCACGCAGAGGCCATGATCCCCGAGGCGGGCTTTGGCGTCTTTGAGCGCGGTGATCGAAATGTCGGCGCAGACGCGGTATTGATAGCCTTCGGAGTAAGTCAGATATTCGGGATATTGGACGGGGCCCGAGCCAGCGTCCAGCAGGTATTTGCCCGAAGGCGCCAAATGCCGATTGACGCGCAGGCGCGTCTTGCGGATGTACTCGCGCGAGACAGGCCGCAGGTCTTCGTAGCGGGCATTTTGATACAGCCCATCACCAACCTGTGACCAACCAATCTGGTCGTAAAATTCGCGCACTTGTTGTTTGGTGTTCTCTGTCATAGTTTTATAAACCACTAATCTTCACGAATTCACGCCAATCCCTTCGCGTCGATTAGCGCGGGTCAGCGGTTGAAATTTTCCAATCCATCGGCTCACCGGCCAGATAGCCAAAGGTCTTTTCAAATTTGGACAAACCTTCTTCCGACAACACCTTCTCCATCGGCCAGCGGGACTCGTCATCCCAGAAATGCTGGACATGCCACGGGAAGGGCTGGGGATACTCAAAAAAGAAACGATACGCGTATGTCCAGGCGGCTTCGACCTGTTCACGAGATGGACGATAGTCTTTGGGAGATGCCAGCACCTTTTCCAGCGTCCCGAAATATTCATCCCACGCATCCGGGTCGAGGGTGAAGCCCTTGCCGCGATAATGCGTCTGCCCCGTGACAATGACCGGCAGGCCGCTCATCGCCATCTCCATGCCGACGGTGGTCGTAAAGACCAGCCCCACATCGGCGGCATTGACCAGGTCGTACGTGTTCACTTTCGCATCCGCGGGCAGCAGATGGATGTTTTCAGGCAACGCGGGGAATTTCCCGCTCAGAATGTCGTACACCGAAGGGCCCCAGCTCAACGCTTCGCCGGGATGGACGCGGATCACCAACTGGATGTCGGAACGCGTCTCGAAAAAGCGGATGGTGCGCGCCAGCCATTCGGTCATGCTCTCGCTGAAGAGCTGACGTCCCAGGGTCAGGCTATCGCCGAGGACGTTTGCAGGCAGCAAAACCAACGAACGGGAATCCAGCCCCAGGTCGGCGCGCGCTTTCTCGCCGCCCTGCGAGGGAGTCCCCTGCCAGCGGCGGGCAAAATTCTCCCACAGGCCGCCGCCCTGCCGCGTCGCGAAGAAATCCTTCACCCGTTTCCACTCGGCCTCGCTCAGAGGCACATCCTTGCGGGCAGCCCACATGTCGCCGGTATCCTGCCGCATCACATCGGCGTTTTGGGCCAGCCACATGCGTTCGCTCTGCTCGCCAAATTCGTAAGTCGCAACGGGAATATCCAAAAAGCGGGCCACTTTGAAAGTGATGCCAAACTCGAGAATGCTGCCATTCGGCAGGATGATCGCGTCCGGGCGATGTTTTCGCAGATAGGCCAGCATCACGCGGGCATGTCGTTCGTCCCGTCCGTAGCGCATACGGTAGAGATCGCTCCCGCGGTCCACTTCCTCGTTCAACAAACTGTACTGCGTGTCGCGGTAAGCCGCCGCATCCAGTTGGGCAGACAGTTCGTCAGGCAGGTCGTCCCCGTCGGGAGCATCCAGCAGCGAAACCGCCTTCACCAACGGCGCGAGCGGCTTGAGGATGTCGCGCAGGTACAGATCCTGGCGGCGCAGGTCAAAACGATTGACCGGTTTCTTCCAGTGCGCGTACGGCAGATAGGCCAGCGTGACATCATGCCCCAGCGCGGCGAGCGCAAGCGATGTCATCGCGGTCTGCTCCACCCAGTAACGCAGCATGGAGAAAACCAGCACGCGCCTGCCAGATGGTTCCCGACGCGCGGCCTCAGCCTGCGACACCCACGCCGGCAAAGCCTCTTGCAGCCGCTCCGCGGAATAGCCGCCGACCGGCGGTTTGCCAGACTGCCGCAGCAGCCAAAAGATTTCGGCGGTGAGGGGCAGGTCGCCCAGAACGGATTTGATCGCCTTCTTGTCCATTGCCATCAGCCAACTTGCTCTATCGTCCAGTTCAACCGCGGGCGGATCGGGCCGGGCCTCGGCTCCGACCACTGCATGCCGGGCGCGCCGGTCGGGTCCACGTTGAACTCCAGCGCACGCTCATCCTGGAAATAGCGCCGAATGCGGTACGAACTGGCGTTGACGCCAAGCACGTAGCGTCCCTGGTTGAAGGTGTCCGCCGGGATGGTACAGCGGCTGACATAACGCCCCGCCGGGCGATTGGTGTATTTTTCGAACAACGCTTGCTCGTCGGTATCGAAAGACGTGAAGACCGGCTCGCCGCGCATCGTATACAGATAAAATCCGCACCGCAGACCGGTGACCGGCTTGTCGAGTTGATATTCGAATTCGACGGTCACCGGTTCCGTCGAACGGACGGTCTCCAGCACGCGTCCGCGTTGGTCGCGGATGCGCAACGCGCGTGGACGGAAACCTGCTCCCGCGCCGGGAACTTCGTCCTCGTCCCAAATTCGTTCTCCCGCCTTGGCATGTCCGGCCGAGAGATAGTAGTCCACCGCCTCGGCGCTGGGCGCACGCATGACCATCCGCCCGTGATCCAGAACGATGGTCTCCTGCGTCAGGCGCAGCACCGCCGACATGTTGTGACTGACAAAGAGCACCGTGCGCCCCTCCTGCGCCACGTCGCCCATTTTGCCCAGGCACTTGCGCTGGAATTCCGCGTCGCCGACCGTGAGCACCTCGTCCACAACCAAAATCTCGGGTTCCAGATGCGCCGCCACAGCGAACGCCAACCGCAGATACATGCCGGACGAATAGCGTTTGACAGGCGTCTCGATGAATTTTTCCACTTCCGAGAAGGCCACGATCTCGTCGAATTTGCGGTCGATCTCAGTGCGTTTCATGCCCAGGATCGCGCCGTTGAGATAGATATTCTCGCGGCCCGTCAATTCGGGGTGAAAGCCAGTGCCCACTTCCAGCAACGAGCCGACCCGCCCATGCAATTCCACAAAACCGGTCGTCGGCTCGGTGACGCGCGAGAGCACTTTCAGGAGGGTACTCTTCCCGGCGCCGTTATGGCCGACAATGCCCAACACCTGGCCTTTTTTGACTTCGAAACTAATATCCCGCAAGGCCCACAGGCTTTGGGTCGCGTCCGGCAACTGACCGCGCAAGGCGCGGAAGGGACGCATCATTGTAGCGGTCAACGTGTCCCGCAGGGTGCGGTACTTCTCCTGCTGGACGCCGATCTGGTATTCCTTGCCCAGGTCTACCGCGCGGACGGCAATATCAGACATAGTCACCTCACACCACGTCCGCGAAAGTGCGTTCCATGCGGCGGAAATAGAACAATCCGCTGACGAAAAGCGTCACCGCAACCGAGGCCGAAATGGCGACAATCGTCGCCAACGGCAGGCTGTCGCTGGGCGTGGTGCCCAACATCGCCCAACGGAAGCTCTCGATGACACCCGTCATCGGGTTGAGGGCGTAGAGTACCTGCCATTTCGCCGCGACCTCGCTGGTGGAATACCCCACCGGCGAGATGAAGAGCAACAACTGCGAGAGCACCGGCAAAATATAGCCTACGTCACGATACAGAACGTTCAGCGCTGAAAACCACAGGCCGACGCCCAACGCAGTGATCAGCGCGAACAGGATGATCAGCGGCAAGGTAAGCAATCCCCACGTCGGCGTGATCTGCCAATAGAGCATCATCCCGATCAGCACGACAAATGAGATCACAAAGTCCAGCACGCCGCCCAGGACCGAAGCCAGCGGCACGGACAGGCGCGGAAAATAGACCTTGGTGATCAAGTTGCGATTCGAGAGCATCGAGCGGCCGGAAGCCGACAAAGCCTTGGAGAACAATCCCCAGGGGAGCAGCGCTGCAAAGCGGAAGATCGGGCCGGGCACGCCTTCCGAGCCCATATTCGCGAGTTGCCCAAAGACGATCTGCAGAACGACCATGTTGACGATTGGATTGATGATGGCCCAGGCTGCGCCCAAAATCGTCTGCTTGTAACGGACTTTGATATCGCGCCAGGTCAGGAAGTAGATCAACTCGCGATATTGCCACAACTCGCGCAGGTTGAGCGCCGCCCAGCCCTTCGTCGGGCGGACGACAATGACATCTTCGGCCTGCGGCTTGGAAATTTGCACTTCTGCTTGCGTCATTAACTGTTCACCAATTACTGATTACCGCGTACCGACCGATACCACTCGATCGTACGGCGCATGCCTTCTTCGAAAGGCATCTTGGCTTCCCAGCCAAAATATTCCTTGGCCCGGCTCACGTCCAAACCGCGGCGCGGCTGGCCATTCGGCTTGCTGGTGTCCCAGACCAACTCCCCTTCAAAGCCCGTCAGACGGATGATCATCTTCGTCAAATCCTTGATCGAAATTTCATGGCCGGACCCCAAGTTGACCGGCTCCGCTCCGTCGTACTTCTCCGCTGCGGTAACAATGCCATCAGCAGCATCTTCCACATACAGGAACTCGCGCGTCGGCGAGCCATCACCCCAGGCGACCAGTTTCTTGTCGCCGCGCTCCTGCGCATCCAGCGATTTGCGGATCAAGGCCGGGATAACATGCGATGATTTCGGGTCGAAGTTGTCGCGCGGCCCATACAGATTGACGGGCAGCAGGTAGATCGCGTTGAAACCGTACTGCTGCCGATAAGCCTGCGCCTGGACGAGCAGCATCTTCTTCGCCAGGCCATAGGGCGCGTTGGTCTCTTCGGGGTAACCAATCCACAGATCATCTTCCTTGAAGGGCACCGGCGTGAACTTGGGATAAGCGCACACCGTTCCGATGGCGACAAACTTGCCCACGCCGCGCTGCCAAGCCTGGTGCATCAACTCGACGCCCATCATCAGGTTGTCGTAGAAGAACTCGGCCGGGTGCTCGCGGTTGGCGCCAATCCCGCCGACATGCGCCGCGAGATGGATGATGACCAGGTTTTTAGGGTTGAAGGTTGCAGGTTGGGATGCTGCAAGTTGAAGGTTGGAAGGTTTCAGGTGGGCAGGCCGCTCGCCTGGCGGAAGCATCGCATCGTCCAGCAAACGGCGGATGTCGTCACGGTCGGTCAGGTCGTAATGCTCGATATGTGGGACCAAAATATCCGTCGCGCCGCGTTCCTTCAGTTTTGCGATGACGAAGGAGCCAAGAAATCCCGCTCCGCCAGTGACGATGACTCGTTTGGCAGTCCAGAAGGTTGAAGGTTGAAAGTTGGAAGGTTGTTCAGACATCATAGGTAACTCCATTATCTTCCCGCACGCGGCGGGCATTCGGGCAATTTTCAAGATACTGAATGAAGCGAGCAAGCTGCCTGCTGCATATTTCTGCCATTTCAAAGGCTTGTTCAAAATCTTCTTCTGAGATATAGCCTTGATCTCTCACGATATAAAGTTGTGCACGGACTTCTCCAGCCGAGGCTTTGGCGCGTCCAAGATACTCGATGAACATCTTTTGCGTGCGGCTTTCGAAACCCTCGGCAATATTTGACATGATCGAGACGGAGGCGCGTCTGATCTGATCGCGTAAACCGAAATCGTGCGAGAAAGCTCCCGAGGTGGAAAAGGCATAGATCAGGTTCGTCAGTTCCCTGGCGCGCTGCCAGACATCCAACTCTTCGAAACGTTTTGCCGTCGCCATACCTTCAACCTTAAACCTGCAACTTTAAACCCTACTGCACAATAAAACGCGCGTTCCGATAACGCCCATCTTGCGGGTTGCGGATCAGGCCGCTCTGCAGGGCGTACAGCACCTCGCGCACGCCGTCGTCCACGCTCAAGCTGGCTTCAAAACCTAACGCCTCGCGCACCTTTTCAAACGAGACCGTAATGTCGCGCATGTCGCCGCCAAAGGTCAGGTCCTTATACGTCACGACCGTCTCCGGCAGACGCTTGAGCACCAGCCCCACGATCTCATCTTTCGACAAATTTCCGGCGTTCGTGCCCAGGTTGTACACCTGTCCACGCACCGTCTCGACCGGCGCATCCAACCCAAGCATGATGCCGTGCACCACATCCCGCACATGGACGAACGAGCGCGAGTAACCGCGCTGATAGATGATCAAAGCCCGTTTGGTATAAGCCTCCAGCACAAACTGGTTGACGATCAGATCGAAGCGCGTGCGCGGCGAGATGCCGTACAGCGTCGCAAACCGGAAAATCAGCGGCGCACAAGAGGCGTCCTGTTGAGAAAGCAAATACTCCTCGGCCGCAATCTTCGTCTCGGCATACAGCGACTGCGGATTAAGCGGCGATTCCTCCGTCACAGGCGCGCCATCCGGCGAAAGGCCATAATTGCTGTATGTGGACGAAAAGACGAATCGTTCCACGCCCAGGCCTGCTGCCTGCTCGAAAACGCGCTGCGTCGCCTCGACGTTGTACCGCCAAGCCGCCTGCCGGCCGAGCGCCTGACAAGCCGGGAAGCCGACAATGGCCGCCAAATGGACAACCGCGTCCGCTGCCGGTTGGCCGCGTAACGCGTCCCGCAGCGCGCGCGGCCCGGTCACATCAGCCTTGACGAAGCGGAAATTCGGATGAGACAAAAACGGCACCAGCGACTCGCCGCCAAAGAGCAGCGCGTCGAGGACCGTGACTCTGTGTCCAAGCCGTAGCAGCTCCGAGGCCAGGAGCGAACCGATATATCCCGCCCCCCCCGTGATCAGAACATGACGAGTCTCGTTCATGCAGTCTCTCCCATGTGAAGCAACACTTTCACCCCGCGCACTTCCAACACAGGCACGTTATCGTCCGCGACAACTTCGATGCCCTGTTCCAGACAGGTCAATTTGCAGACATCGGCCACATCGCCCTCGCCGATGAGACGCACACGATCAAAACCCGCCTCGTGCAGCGTCTCCAAATGTTTCCGCACCCGCTGGCGCGTTTTACGGTACAGGTTGAATGACCGTTCAATGTAATCCACGGTCAGGCGGGCACGCAGGGCAATGCCTTCCGGCGTGATGATATAGCGCAGTTTGCGCCGCTCAGCGCGCTTGACCTTGACGTAGCCCTTTTCAACCAGGCGCTTGAGGTGCCAGTTGACCGTCCCAACCGCGACGCCGAGTTGCGTCGCCAGGGAGGCCTGGGTGATGTCGGGGTCTTGCTCGATCTGTTCGAGCAGCGAGAGTTCGCGAATGGTATCAGGGTTAGGTTGCATGGCATTTCCAAAATTCAGTCGCTGAATTATAACCCAGAAATGCCAGGGCGCAAGGAAGCAATGTCAGGGTTCATCCACCGATTTTCGCAAAAACCTTGACTTCGCGGCTTCAAATTTGCTTGACTTCCCCCCTCCAGACCTGTATAATCAGCAAAACATCTCCGGGAGGAGTAGACGGCTGGCAGGCTGGTAGAGAAGGAGTGGCCGCAGGCTGAAAGCCCCCGCAGCACCCCAGCGTCGAAAGTCGCCCGGATCGATTGCCGAAGAAATTCAGTATCCGCTGAAAAGTAGAACGGCACGGGATGCGCCCGTTGCAGCGCAAGCCGATGAACGTCGGCTGCAGAGTGCGTCTTTTGGCACCCAATTTTGGCAAAAAGACGAAACGAGGTGGTACCGCGGAAGGTTTGCCCTTTCGTCCTCATCTGGACGAGGGCATTTTCGTTTAAGGACTCAGACCATGCCAACCTACCCGTTTTTTCAAGTAGACGCCTTCACCGACCAACCGCTGGGCGGCAATCCCTGCGCGGTGCTGTTCGACACGGACGGGATGAACGACGCCACCATGCTGGCGATCGCCCGCGAGATGAATCTCTCAGAGACAGCTTTCGTGCGCCGCTCCAAAACAGCCGATTTCGGCGTGCGCTACTTCACCCCCGCCGAGGAAATCCCGCTGGCCGGGCATCCCACCATCGCGACCGTCTTTGCGCTGGTCGATGCGGGACGCCTCGCCCTGACCGGTGAACGGACGTCCATCACGCTGGAATTGCAGGTTGGCCCCATTCCGGTGGAGATTTTCGCCTCCGGCGGGCGCGTGCAGCGCATCGTGATGACGCAAAAGGAACCGCAATTCCTCGCCACACACGACCCGGCCGAGGTGCTGCCCCTGTTTGGCTTGTCGCCAGACGACGCGCTGCCAAACGTCCCCATCCAGACAGTGAGCACCGGCACGCCCCAGTTGATGATCCCGCTGCGGGGGCTGGATGTGCTGCGCCGGGCGCAGGTGAACATCCCGGCTTACGAGGCCTACCGCGCCCGTTCCGATTTCTTCAGCCCGCACCTGTTTTGTCTGCAAGGAATCACGTCCGAAGGGCAGACCTTCGCCCGTCATTTCGGCGTGCCGCCCGACACGCCCGAAGACCCGGTCACCGGTTCGGCCACCGGCGGGATGGCCGCCTATCTCTGGCATTACAATCTGATCGAAAATCCCGTATTCATCGCCGAGCAGGGACATTGGATGAAGCGTCCCGGCAAAGTCTTTGTCGAAGTCATTGGGCCGCGCGCGGCCATTGAAACCGTCAAGATAGGCGGCAGCGCGGCCACCATCATGCGCGGCGAGATCGTTTTGCAGCCGCCAACAACCAACCAAACCAACTGACCAATGCACTGAATTTGGAGCCTAGCATGTCAAAACACGAATTGCCAAAAACCTACGATTTCAAGGCCACTGAAGCCCGCATCTACGCCATGTGGGAGGCCGGAGGCTATTTCAAGCCCTTCAACGATCCCAACAAGCCGGATTTCGACCCATCGGTGAAACCCTTTGTCATCTCCATCCCGCCGCCCAACGTGACCGGCGAGCTGCATCTCGGCCACGCCATGTTCGTCAGCATGGAAGACCTGATGATCCGCTACCACCGCATGAAAGGCTATTCCACACTGTGGGTCCCTGGCACCGACCACGCCGGAATCGCCACACAATTAATGGTAGAACGCCACCTGCTCAGGAGAGGAAGTTACCCGTGAAGAACTGGGACGCGAAGAATTCGAGCGCCGCACCTGGGATTGGAAGAAAAAATACGGCGGCATGATCACCAATCAGATCCGCCGCCTGGGCGCCTCCTGCGACTGGGAACGCGAACGATTCACCCTCGACGAGGGCCTGTCCAAAGCCGTGCGCGAGGCTTTCGTCCGCCTGTACGACAAGGGTTTGATCTATCGCGGCCCGCGCCTGATCAACTGGTCGCCCGGTCTGAAGACCGCCGTCTCCGATCTCGAAGTGGAATACTCCGAAGAACCCGGCACGCTCTACTACTTTAAATACTTGCTTGCGCCCGAGCCCGAGACCTCCGAGGTCTCAGAGACCTCGGAGGTCTCGGGCGGCGACTATATCCCCGTCGCCACCACCCGCCCGGAGACCATCCTGGGCGACACCGCCGTGGCCGTCCATCCCGAAGACGAACGCTACCAGAAGTTCATCGGCAGGAAGGTGATCGTGCCGATACTGGGACGCGAAATCCCCGTCATCGCCGACGAGTACGTAGACCGCGAATTCGGCACCGGCGCGCTCAAGATCACGCCCGGTCACGACCCCAACGACTACGAGATCGGCGCGCGGCACAACCTGCCCCTCATCTCGGTGCTGGATGAAGAAGCCCGCGTCAACGAGAACGGCGGCCCCTACGCGGGCATGGATCGTTTCGAGGCCCGCAAAAAATTATGGGCCGATATGCGCGCCGCGGGGCTGGTCATCAAAGAAGAACCCTACACGCTCAACGTGCCGCGTTCACAGCGCGGCGGCGAGGTCATCGAGCCGATGATCTCCACGCAGTGGTTCGTCAAGATCAAGCCGATGGCCGAGGCCGCGCTGGAAGCCGTCCGTGACGGACGCATCCACATCGTCCCGGAACGGTTCGAGAAAGTCTATTTCAATTGGCTGGAAAATATCAAGGACTGGTGCATCTCCCGTCAACTGTGGTGGGGACACCGTATCCCGGTCTGGTACTGCGGCGACTGTAACGAGGTCACCGTCGCCCGCGTCGACCCGACCGAGTGTGCCCACTGCGGCGGCAGCAACCTGGAACAGGACCCCGACGTGCTGGATACCTGGTTCTCGTCCGGTCTGTGGCCTTTCTCCACCCTGGGCTGGCCCGAGGAAACGCCCGATTACAAATACTTCTACCCGACCTCCGTCATGGAGACCGGCTACGACATCCTGTTCTTCTGGGTGGCGCGCATGATCATGGACGCGCTGGAGTTCACCGGCGTCGTGCCCTTCCACACCGTCTACCTGCACGGCCTGATCCGCGACGAACACGGCAAGAAGATGAGCAAATCGTACGGCAACGTGATCGACCCGCTGGGCGTGATGGACGAATTGGGGACGGACGCGCTGCGCTTCACCCTCCTGGTCGGCTCGACGCCGGGCAACGACATGAATCTGAGCCTGAAAAAAGTGGAGGCCAACCGCAACTTCGCCAACAAGATCTGGAACGCAGGCCGGTTTGTGATCGCCGCCATTGACGGCATCGAATCCAAACCTGAGACGCTTTCGCCCTCCCCCTGGGCGTTGGCCGATTCGTGGATTTGGGCGCGGCTGCAAGCGCTGATTCGCAACGTGGAGCGGCTCTTTGCCAACTTCCAGTACGGCGAGGCCGGGCGGCAGATCTATGATTTCTTCTGGGGAGATTTTGCCGACTGGTATCTGGAAATCGCCAAACTGCAATTGACAGAGGGCGGCGAGCGCGCCTACGTCACCGCGCGCACGCTGGCGCGCGTGCTCGACACCTCGCTGCGCCTGCTGCACCCCTTCACCCCCTTCGTGACGGAGGAACTGTGGGGACACCTGCGCCGTGCGCTGCTCGATTCCCCGCTCAAGGACCTGGCCGCCGACTGGCCCGAAGTGCTGATCGTGGCTCCGTGGCCTGAATTGCGCGAGGAAGAAGGCTGGGAAGCCGGGAAAGTGACCGACTTCGCGCTGCTGCAAGAGATGGTGCGCGCCATCCGCAACCTGCGCGCCGAGAGAAACACCAAACCCGGCAAACGCATTCCGGCCACGATCGCCGGCGGCGCGAAAACTGATTTGTTACGGGAGCAAGCAGCCGTCCTCGCGACCCTGGCCCACCTGGACGCGGCAGAAATCTCCATCGTCGAATCGCTCTCCACCAAACCGGAAGGCCACGTCGCGCTGGTCGTCGGTCCGGTCGAGATCTATCTTCCATTGGCCGGCATGGTAGACCTCGAAGAAGAGCGCGCCCGCCTGGAGAAAGAACTGGCCGCGACCGAATCGCAGATCGCCCGCCTGGAGAAACTGCTCGCCAGCCCCTTTGCCAAGAAAGCCCCGCCGCCGGTGGTGCAGAAAGAACGTGACAAGCTGGCCGCTTTCAAAGAAACAGCAGCCAAGATCAAGGCGCAACTGTAAAGGATGAACCTGTCCCAAAAAAGCGCGGCCCACGACCATCGATTGAATCTGACCACTATCGCCGGCCCCTTGCCGAAGCCCGCTTTCGGCTTACGACCTCCCCGATGACGATGGTCGCCGGTGAGCCTAGCTCGCTCGCCCGTCCGGCGATATCGACCAGCGTCCCCGTGACCACCTTCTGCCGGGGGGTTGTGCCCCATTGGATCACCGCCACCGGTGTGGCGGGCGCGCGCCCTGCTGAGATCAGTTCCGCG
>JAADGN010000110.1 GCA_013152325.1 Chloroflexota bacterium | reverse complement strand
TAGACGCGCGGCATAATGGGAAAATGGAAGCCCATCTGGAATTCGTCGCCGGGAACGGTGGGGTCGGCGAGATCGCCGCCGAAGTAGGGGCGCACGTCCTCCGGCCACTGGTTGGCCTCGCACAACAGGATGCGGTCGGGATAGTGCTCGTCGAGAAAGGCGCGCAGACGCTTAAGATAGGTGTGCGTTTCGGGCAGGTTCTCACAGTTCGTGCCCTCGCGCTCGAAGAGATAGGGCACGGCGTCGGCGCGGAAGCCATCGATGCCCAGGTCGAGCCAGAAGCGCGCCACCTTGAACATCTCTTCCTGCACGGCGGGGTTGTCGTAGTTCAGGTCGGGCTGGGAACTGTAGAAGCGGTGCCAGTAGTATTGCCCGGCCACTTCATCCCAGGCCCAGTTGGATGGTTCGGTGTCGATGAAGATGATGCGGGCGTCCTTGTATTTTTGGTCGCTGTCGCTCCAGACGTAATAATCCCGGTAAGGAGAGTTGCGGTCGGCGCGGGCGGCCTGGAACCAGGGGTGCTGGTCGGAGGTGTGATTGAGCACCAGATCGGCGACGACGCGCATGCCGCGCGCGTGCGCCGCTTTTACCAGCGCGATGAAATCGTCCAGCGTGCCGTAATCGGGGTGGATGCCGTAGTAATCGGCGATGTCGTAGCCATCGTCCTTGAGCGGGGATGGGTAGATGGGCAGCAGCCAGATGCAGTCCACGCCCAGTTCTTGCAGGTAATCCAGTTTTTCGATTGCGCCGCGCAGGTCGCCGTGCCCGTCGCCGTTGCTGTCGCGAAAGGCGCGTACATAGAGTTCGTAGAAAACAGCGTTTTTATACCAAAGGTTGGTCATGGTTGGGTCAGTTGGTTGGGTCAAATGGTGAGGCCGTTACGGGCGATGACGTCGCGGTACCAGTATGCGCTCTGCTTGGGGATGCGCGTCAGTGTGTCGTAGTCCACGCGCACCAGACCGAAACGCTGACTGTAGCCGCGCTCCCACTCGAAGTTATCGAAGATGCTCCAGGCGAAGTATCCGTGAACGTTGGCCCCGGCCTGTATCGCCGCGTGCAGGGCTTGAATATGGGCTTGCAAGAATCGGATGCGGTCCCAGTCGGCTACGAATCCGTTTTCATCGGGCTGGTCAGGCATGGCGCAGCCGTTCTCGGTCAGGTAGAGCTTGGGGTTGCCATAGTTTTCCTTGATGTTCAACACTTCGGATTTCAGCCCGTCTGGATTGATGCCCCAGCCCATCTCGGTGTAGCCCCAGCCGGGAGCGGCGTAAGGCGTAAGGCGGGCTTTGAGCCAGCCGTTGAAGATGTCGAAGCGCACCGTGTCGGTGTTGTAGTGATTCAGGCCGAGGTAGTCCACGGAATTGTGCAGCAGGCTCAAGTCGTCGGGGTGCACCCGCGGACGGTGCGGGCCGAGCCACTCGAAAAAGGTTTCCGGATAACGCCCGTGAAAAACAGGGTCGAGGAACAGGCTGTGGGTCTCGTCATAGACGCGCTGCGTCGCGGCCAGGTCGGCTTCGCTATCGCTGGCGGGCAGGAGATGATTCAGGTTGAGGATCAGCCCGATTTTACCAGCGTACCCTCCCTGGCGAAAGACCTGCACCGTTTTGGCGTGGGCTGTCAGCAGGTGGTGCGCGGTTTGGTAGGCCTTGGTGGCGTCGCAGATGCCCGGGGCGTGGAAGCCGGCCCCATATCCGAGAAAGGCCGCCACCCAGGGCTCGTTGTGCGTCGCCCACAAGTGGACGCGGTCTCCCAGGCGGTCGAAGGCGACGCGGGCGTAATCCGCGAACCAATCAATGCTGTCGCGGTTGGGCCAACCGCCGAGGTCTTGCAGGGCCTGAGGTAAATCCCAGTGATACAGAGTGGTCTTCGGGCGGATTCCGGCCTCCAACAAGGCGTCCACCAGGCGGTCGTAGAAATCCAGCCCCTTGACGTTGACCTGCCCCCGTCCATTGGGCAGGATGCGCGTCCAGGAGAGCGTGAAACTGTAGCAGGGGATGCCCAAATCCTTCATCAGGGCGACGTCTGCGGACATGCGGTGGTAGTGGTCGCATGCCGTATTGCCGGTGTCCCCGTTGAGGACGCGGTCGGGCTGGCGTACGAAGCGGTCCCAGATGCTTTCGCCTTTGCCGTCCTCGTTCCAGGCGCCTTCGATTTGATAGGCGGAGGCAGCGACGCCCCACAGGAAGTTTTCCGGAAAGATCAGAGATGCCATGTTGTCAGCGGGAGCCATAGAGTTTGATAAAGCGGTAGGGGTAGGTTTCCAGCGGCGTGCTGGCCGTGTTCAGTTGCTGCAGTTCATCGTCGGTCAGTTTCAGTTCTGCCGCTCCCAGGTTATCTTCGAGCTGTTCCATGGTCCGTGCGCCGAAGATGACCGAATCCACCGCTTGACGGGTGAGCAGCCAGGCCAGGGCAATTTGAGAATAGGATGCCTGGCGGGCCTTGGCGATTTTATCCACCACTTCCAGGATATGCCAATTTTGCTTGGTGGCGCGACGCGCCCAGGCTTCCTCGGTTTCCTCGGGCATTACCGCCAGGCGTCCCTCCGTGGGTTTGTCGCCGGGGCGATACTTGCCGCTCAAAAAGCCGCCGCCCAGTGGGCCCCAGGGGGTGATCCCGACGCCCTCGTTCAAACAAAGGTCGCCAAATTCGTGTTCAATGGCGCGCTCTACCAGACTGTACTGATATTGGGCGGCGACAAAGCGTGCCCAGCCATGTGCATCGCTCAAGGCCAGGGCCTTCATCAACTGCCAGGCTTTGAAATTGGAAACACCGATGTAGCGCACTTTGCCTGCCCTGACCAGGTCGTCCAGGGCGCGCAGGGTTTCTTCCAAGGGGGTGATGGGGTCCCAGCAATGCACGTAAAGCAGGTCAATGACGTCGGTCTGCAGGCGGCGCAAGCTGTTTTCGACACTTTGCTGGATATGAAGCCGGGAGAGACCGCTGTCATTTGGCCCTTCTCCCGTTGAAAAACGCACTTTGGTCGCCAGTACGACGTGGCTGCGATGGCCCTTGAGCGCGCGGCCCACAATTTCTTCCGAGCGTCCCTCTGCGTAGATGTTGGCCGTGTCGATGTGGTTGCCGCCCGCATCCAGAAAGCGGCGGATGATGCGCCGGGCGGTTGTCTCGTCAGCGCCGCGCGGGCCTTGTTCCCCGAATATCATCGTGCCCAGGCATAGTTCGGAGACCATCAAGCCGCTGTGTCCGAGCGGATTGTATTTCATGACAATTTACCTCGCAGGAATTCAGTTTGTTATATTAGGCGCGAACACAAGAAGCCAAGAGATGAAAGGTTTGTACAAACCACCTATTCTCTTGGCTTCCTTGCAACCCTTGTGTGGCGCGGGTTACCCCTTGACGGACCCAGCCAGCAACCCGCGTACGAAGTAGCGCTGTAGTCCGAAGAAGACAGCCAAGGGCAAGACCATTGAGACGAATGCCCCGGCCGTCAGCAGGTGCCAGTCGTTGCCGCGCGAACCGACCATCTCTGCCAGACGCATCGTGAGTACCTGTACATCTGGTTTGGAGCCAATGAATACCAGCGCTACAAGATAGTCATTCCAGACCCACAGGAACTGGAAGATGGCAAAAGATGCCAGCGCTGGTACAGAGAGCGGCAGGATCAGTTTTGTGAAGATAGTGAAGTGGGATGCGCCGTCGATGAAAGCCGATTCGAGAATGTCACGCGGCAGACCGCTGATGTAGTTGAACAACAGGTAGGTTGCCAGCGGCAGGCCAAAGCCGGTGTGCGCCAACCAGAGTGCCAAAAAAGTGCCGTTCAGGTCGAGCTTGACGTAATCTTGCAGGATGGGAACCAGGGCAATTTGCAGCGGCACCACCAGCAAGGCCACGACCATAATGAACAAGATCCGGCGACCGGGGAAGCGCATCCAGGCGAACCCATAGGCCGCGAAGGCGGCAATCAGAATGGGAATCACCGTCGCCGGTATCGAGACGGTCAGGCTGTTGAGGAAGGCCCCGACGAAATTGTCACCCTGGACGATTCTTGTGCTGCCATCAGGGTTTTTCAGTTCGAAGCTTTTGCCAGCCAAGACTTGCTGGTAATTGTCCAGTGTAAAGTCTGTGCGCATGACCCAGCGATGTTCTTGAATCTGGATCTTCCCCAAACGTTTATTGCCTACCCAGGTAACCTTGCGTCCATCGGGGGTGGAAACGCCATCGCGAAATTCCTGAAAGGTGCCTGTGACCCCGTCGATTTCCATCACGCCATTGGGGTCAACGTTTTCAGGGATGGCAAATTCTTTCACCTTCACCCATTCTCGATGTGGGAAAACAGCCCACCAGCCGGATGTTTGAATATCAAAACGGGTACGGAAGGAAGAGACGAGCAACCCAATTGTAGGGATGATCCACAAGGCTACGAGCAGGAATAACGAGCCGTTGATCAGAATATCGGAGACCATTTTTTTGCGTTTGGGGTTTTTAGGGGTGCTCATCTTAGAAAGCCTCCTCTTCTCTGAATTGCTTTAGGTTGTAGACCATCACCGGGATCACGGCGATCAATAACACAATAGCGATGGCTGCCGCATAGCCTTTGTTTTGGTTGGTGAAAGCCTGCCGGTAGAATTGGGTGGCAATCACATGGGTGCCAAATTGCCCGCCGGTCATCACGATGACGACATCGAAGATTTTCAGCGTGAAGATGATGATAGTGGTCGCGACCGTGATGACTGAGCCGCGGATATAGGGCAACATGATTTTGAAGAAAACCTGGATTTCCGTAGCCCCGTCCACGCGGGCGGCTTCTATGAGTTCCTGAGGAATGCCTTTGATCGCTGCAGAAAAAATGACCATTGCGAAACCGGTCTGCAGCCAGATAACGATGACGATCAGGAATAGATTGTTCCAGGGCTGCAGAAGCGCCGTCCAGGCTTGCGGTTCGTGTCCCAGCCCCACCCAGATAGCGTTCAGCAATCCAATTTGGGGCGAGGCGGCATCTTTGACTTCATAGATGAAGTTCCAGATCACGCCGGCCCCGACCATTGAAATCGCCATCGGCATGAATACCAATGATTTTGCCAGTGTTTCAAAGCGGCTGCGGTCGGCCAGCACGGCTACCAACAGCCCAAACGTCACCGAGAGCGTTGCTCCGAAGACGATCCACAACAGGTTGTTGCGGAAGGCTTCCAGCATGATGCGCTGGGTAAAGACCGCAACGTAGTTTTGCAAGCCGACAAACTCGCTGCCATCCCGATTATGCAAACTGATCCAAAAGGTGCGGACAGTGGGGAGGGCCAGGTACCACCCTAAGATGGCGATGGCCGGCCCAACGAAAACAAATGGCTGTAAACGGCGCACCCATTGGGGCGAGAGTTTCTCGATAAGCCAGTTGGACAGCATATACAGCATGGCCGCGCCGCCAACTCCCCAGATGATTGCCACCAGCGAAATGAGCGCTTTTTGGACGTTGTTGTCGGGAATGGTGTCACGCAACCACCTGAAGCCGACAATTAAAATGCCGAGCGTGACGACAGGAACGACCAGCGAGACCACCACACGTCCAAAAGTGGTTGCCAGCCAATCCAGCACTCTGGTTGGGCGCTTGCCTGAATTGTTTTTTTGCATGGTCTGCTCCCTTTTCTCT
The DNA here is from genome assembly GCA_013152325.1 of Chloroflexota bacterium. Classification (GTDB taxonomy): domain Bacteria; phylum Chloroflexota; class Anaerolineae; order Anaerolineales; family Villigracilaceae; genus Desulfolinea. The sequence continues at coordinate 12,123 of JAADGN010000110.1, read as the reverse complement.
TGATGCGAATGACTGAGTGGAGAAAAATACCATATGTGGAGGCAGGTAAGGTGTACGTGCTCCCACATATAGTTCCTTTATCTTATCAGTATCTGAGACCTTCCGGTACCCTTTCGAACTGTTTGGAGAGAAAATGTTGGGGATTGCGAAAACTTCGCAATCCCCAACGCGTTCATTTACTTACTTTACTTTCTCGGCCAGGAAGCGTCGATTTCAGCGAGGACGGTATCCATGTCGGCGACGCCGGAGAAGTAGTCGGTCATGCCGGTCCAGAAGGAGCCAGCGCCGACTTCACCGGGCATCAGGTCAGAGCCATCGAAGCGAACACTGGTGGCCTGTGCCACGAGGGCAGCCACGCCGCGCTCGACGTCATCGCCGTACCAATCGAGGGATGCGTCTTTCTGCGGGGCGAGAGCGCCGCCGGAGGCCAACCAAGCTTTGAGGGCTTCGCCGTGGGTGAAGAATTCCATGACCGCGCGGACTTCTGGGCGGTCATTGAACATGGCCATGATGTCGCCAGCGACCAGGTAGGGCTTGCCGTATTGTTCGTCAATGGGGGGCAGATAGAAGAAGTCGTAATCTTCGCCTGCGACCACACCTTCTGGGAAGAAGGAGGTGATGAAGTTGCCCTGTTTATGGAGCCAGCACTTGGGCGGATTTTCGAACATGGGAGTGGGGGCGTCGCCAAAGAAGGTGGTGACGATGGCAGCGCGTCCGCCGTAGACATACTTGTCCTGCCAGATGTTGTCGAGGATGGTCATGGCGTTCTTGACTTCTGGGGACGAGAAGGGCAGGTCGCCGGTGGTCCACTTGTCGTAGTTCTCAAGGGATGTGGTGCGGAGCATGATGTCTTCCACCCAGTCGGTGGCGGGCCAGCCAGTGGCAGCGCCGGACTCGATGCCGACACACCAGGGGGTATCGCCGTCGGCCACGATTTGGTCGGAGAGAGCGATCAAGTCATCCCAGGTTTCGGGGATCTGGTAGCCAGCGGCGTCGAAGGCCTTCTTGGGGTACCAGACCTGGCTCTTGGCGTTGAAGCGATGCCAGACGCCGGCGACGATGGGGCCGTCGGGGCCTTGCATGGTAGCCATGTCCCACCAGGATTGGTTGTAGTTGTCGAAGGATGATTGGGGCAGGAAGGTGCTGACATCCACGACATCACCGGCGGCGACGAAAGTGCCGAGCAGCCCTGGTTGTGGGAAGTCCACAATGTCTGGGGCATCGCCCGCTTCGACGCGGATGGAGATGGTGGCTTCGAATTCCTTGGAGCCTTCGTATTGGATGTCGATGCCGGTGGCATCTTCGAAAGCGGCGACGGAGGCGTCGAACTTGACGGCGTCTTCGTCGGTGAAGGGGCCGGTCATGGTGACGACGGTGCCGCTGAACTCGCCGGCCATCGCCCGATCATAGTAACTGCCGCCGTCCGTGGGTGCCGCCTCGGTTTCAGGGGCAGGGGTAGGCGTTGCTTTCGGGCCGCATGCAGAAAGCGCAAAGGCCGCGATCAGCAGGATGCTGACGAAAAGAAAACTCTTTTTCATTCTCTTACTCCTTGTAATATTTTGAGACATACAGGTTTTGTTTTTGTTGAAGGTTGGTTCGAAAGTCTTAAAAAGTAAATCACCTCCTTTTTATTTATTTGCTTGATGACCTGAATTATCGAATTGCCTTTTCCGTTTCTGCATCAAAGATGTGGAAAGTATCCATGTCGAAAACCATCTCCACTTGGTCTCCTATACGGAAACTGGAGCGCGGGTCGACACGGGCCACGAATGAGTTTTCGCCGCTGAACATGTACAGGAAAATTTCGTTTCCCATCAATTCGACAACATCAACTTTGGCCGCAATGCGCTCGGCATGGATGTTGGGTGGCGTAAAGGCCGGGTCGTGGATGTTCTCCGGGCGGATGCCGAAGACAATATTCTTGTTGACGTAGTCCTGGTAGGGTGCAGCGTGGCTGGCGGGGATGGGAATGGTGAAGTTGTCGCTATCAACATACAATTTTCCGTCTTCCTGGCGCAGTTTGGCCGGGAAGAAGTTCATGGCTGGAGAGCCGATGAACCCGGCGACAAACAGGTTTTCCGGATAATCGTACAGGTTTTGGGGTGTGTCGATTTGCTGTAAAATGCCTTTGTTGATGACCGCGATGCGCGAAGCCATGGTCATGGCCTCGACCTGGTCGTGGGTGACGTAAATGAAGGTCGTCTGTAGTCGTTTGTGAAGCTTGTTGATCTCCGCCCGCATTTGGACGCGCAACTTTGCGTCCAGGTTGGAGAGTGGTTCGTCAAACAGGAAGACTTTTGGCTCGCGGACGATGGCCCGCCCGACCGCAACGCGCTGGCGCTGTCCGCCGGAAAGTTGGCGGGGCTTACGGTTCAGCAGTTCCTCGATTCCCAGAATTTCAGCGGCATTATGCACACGGCGCTCGATTTCGCTTTTGGGAGTTTTGCGCAGCTTCAGGCCAAAAGCCATGTTTTCGTATACAGACAAATGAGGGTAGAGAGCGTACGATTGGAACACCATCGCAATATCCCGGTCTTTGGGCGCTATGTCGTTTACGACCCGGTCGCCGATATGAATGGTTCCGCTGGTGATTTCTTCCAGGCCGGCCAGCAGGCGCAAGGCAGTTGTTTTCCCGCAGCCGGATGGGCCGACAAGTACCAGAAACTCTTTGTCAGCAACGTGAAAAGTCATGTTGTTGACCGCGACGGTTTCTCCGAACTTTTTGATTACGTTTTCGTAAGCTACGCTTGACATACGATCACCTCTGTGGACTTGTTTGACACGGAATGATGGTCATGTTGGTTGTGCAGACAAAAAGGACAGGATAATGACGTTTCTATTTCGCTGTTCTGTGCTGGGCCAATTCTTTTTTTTCAATGCCTCGGTGCAGCGCAATGGTCAAGGCCTGTATGGCAGCGCCCATACTGGAGGAGCGCCTGCCAAGCAGGGCCGTTGTGATGCGTACGGCTTGAGTGGCGGCGGGGAGGCTGTGTTTCTGTACGGTCTCCCGTACTGGCTCGATGAAAAGATCGCCGATCTGGGCTACGCCGCCGCCGACTACGACCATGTTTGGATTGAACAAATTGACCAGGCCGGCAATGGCGACGCCTACGTGGTGGCCAGCCTGGGACAGAATCTGTTGTGCGATCAAGTCGCCATGTCGGGCCGCCGCGGCGACGTGCTGCGCGGTGAGACTTTTGATTGGTTTAATGTCGGCGAGCCGGGTGCGCTTCTTGTCTCTCACAGCTGCTTGTGCCTGGCGGGCGATAGCCATGCCGCCTGCCATGGCTTCGAGGCAGCCCCGGTTGCCGCAGGTGCATTTTGCGCCGTTTTCCTTGATAATTAAATGGCCGATTTCACCGGCGGAGCCGGTTGCGCCGCGATAGATGTGCCCGTCGAGCAGGAGCCCGGACCCAATTCCCGTGCCAACTTTGATGTAGGCCAGGTTTTGTTCGCCGCGCCCGGCCCCGTAGGCCCATTCACCCATGGCGCCCAATTCGGCGTCGTTGTTCAGTGACACGGGGCAGCCCCACATTTTTTCGAGCGTATCGCGAATAGGAAAACGATCCCAGCCTGGCATGATCGGTGGTGCAAGCACCATCCCGGCGTCCGCGACGATTGGGCCGGGGACGCCGATGCCTATGGCTCGCAGGTGTTTTAACGGGATTTTGGCCGTTGACAGAAGTTCGCGTAATATTTGATCGGCTTGTGCGATACTGGCCTTGGGCCCCTGGGCGATGTCGAGCGGGACCTCTTTTTCTTCCACGATATGGGCCGCGTAATTGGCGATGATGACAGTCATGTGCGAGGCGCCCATGTCTATCCCTGCAACGTATCCGCCGCCCGGATTGATCTCCAGCAGGATGGGGGGGCGACCGCTGTTAACAGAGCGGCTTTCTGCCTCGCGTATCGTTCCGCTGGTCAACAGATCGGTGACGATGGTGCTTACCGCAGCTCGCGTCAAGTGTACGCGTTGGGCCAGCTCCACGCGAGAAATCCCGCTTGGCGTAAAACGTATTAAATCCAAAACGGCATGTTTGTTAATGTTTTTGGCATTCAGGGCTGGTAGACAGCGAAGATAAGTGCTCATTAGAGGCTTTTGGGGGAAGTTCGTTAACATAATACACAATATCCTGATCTTTGTCAAGATGCTTAACTATATCGGCACAAAAAAGAGCCTGCTGTTTTCAAACAGCAGGCTCTGGAGCCGTGGTTGCTGTTGGGTCAGCGCTTCAACGCATCCCAGCCGGCGTATTCGGCGGTGTCGCCTAGCTCGGCCTCGATGCGCAGTAACTGGTTGTATTTTGCCACCCGGTCGGAGCGGGCGGGTGCGCCGGTCTTGATCTGGCCGGTGTTGAGCGCGACTGCGAAGTCCGCGATGGTTGCGTCCTCCGTTTCGCCGGAGCGATGCGAGACAATCGTCCGCCATCCGGCGCGGTGACAAAGTTCCACGGCTTCGATGGTCTCGGTCATCGAGCCGATCTGGTTGAGTTTGACCAGCAGGGCGTTGCAGCTCTTTTCCTGGATTCCGCGTCGAACGCGTTCGGGATTGGTCACCAGCAGGTCGTCGCCGACGATCTGTATCTTGTCGCCCAGCTCGGCGGTCATCGTCTGCCAGCCGGCCCAATCGTCTTCGGCCAATCCGTCCTCGATAGAGACGATGGGGTATTGCCGTACCCAGTCTTTCCAGAAGGCGACCATCTCTTCGCTGTTCAGTTTTTTGCCTTCGGTGCGCAGGTTGTAGACGCCGTCTTCGTAGAATTCCGAAGCCGCCGGGTCGAGCGCGATGCCGATCTGTTCGCCGGTTTTGTATCCGGCTTTCTCGATGGCCTCCAGAATGACTTCCACGGCCTCGGCGTTGGCTTTCAGGGCCGGCGCGTAGCCGCCCTCGTCGCCGACCAGGGTCGCGTATCCGCGCGCTTTGAGCACGCCCTTCAGCGTATGGTAGATTTCCGCTCCCCAGCGCAGCCCCTCGGCGAACGTCGGCGCGCCCAACGGCATGATCATGAACTCCTGCGCGTCGGTGGATTGCCAGGCGGTATGCGCGCCGCCATTGAGAATATTCATCATTGGCACAGGCAGTGTGTGCGCGTGCACGCCGCCGATGTAGCGGTATAGCGGCAGGCCGAGTGAATTGGCGGCAGCTTTGGCAACGGCCAGACTGACGCCCAGAATGGCGTTGGCGCCCAGCTTGGATTTATGGGGGGTGCCGTCCAGCTCGAGCAGGGCCAGGTCGATTTCGCGTTGCTCGCTGGCGTCCCACCCGAAGAGTGCTTCGGCGATTGCCTCGTTGACGTTGGAGACAGCCTTTATTACGCCCTTGCCGCCAAAACGCGATTTGTCGCCGTCGCGCATTTCGAGGGCTTCGTGTGTTCCGGTGGATGCGCCGGAGGGCACCGCGGCGCGCCCCCACGAGCCATCGGCCAGGACGACTTCCACTTCTACGGTGGGGTTGCCGCGCGAATCGAGAATTTCCAGTGCAGTAATGTTAACAATTGTAGTATCCATTTTGTTCTCCAAGCGTTAATATCTTATGAGTTTCGCACCAAGTATAATCCACTTTCCTGTGGAGGTTGTTTTGACTATTGTTGAAGAACAAGAATTTGACCCGCGCGACCGCAAACGCTTCCGTTTTGAGATGACGCTGTTCCGCCTCGCGTTGACGTTCAGCCTGACGCGCGTTTTCGATCTGATCATGTCGCTGACGGTGGAAGGCGTGGAGCATTTTCCTCTTTCGGGGCCGGTCATTGTGGCGGCCAATCACGTCACGAATTTCGACATCTTCCCGATGCAGATAGCCCTGCCGCGCCCCATCTTTTTTATGGCAAAGTCGGAATTATTCAAGAATCCAATCATGGATGTGGCGCTGCGCAATCTGGGCGCTTTTCCCGTTTATCGCCGCAAGCATGACGAGTGGGCGCTTCGACACGCGCACAAAGTGCTCGAACACGGCCAGACGTTGGGCATGTTCCCGGAGGGGACGCGCAATCGCGGCCGCGGGTTGAAGGTCGCCAAGACAGGCACGGCGCGCCTGGCGATTGAGATGGGCGTGCCCGTTGTGCCGCTGGCGATTGAGGGGAGCGACCGCTTTTTCAAGGATTTCCCACGTCGCAACCCGGTGCGCGTTACCTTTTGTGAGCCGATTTTCCCCCGGCCGAACGATGATCCGTTGCGCCTGACCGACCGGATGATGTTCGCCATCGCGGAAGCCCTTCCGCCCGAAATGCGCGGCGTGTACGCTGAGAGGGCAGAAGGGTTTGGGTAAAAAAATACCCTCCCGCAGGTTCAAAATCTGCGGGAGGGTGCTGCGTTATTTGACTCCGGCCCTCTTTGCGGCGGCTTTCATCAATCCCACAAAGAGCGGATGCGGTCTGTGGGGCCTGGAGAGAAACTCCGGGTGGAACTGGGTGCCGACCATGAAGGGGTGATCGGCCACTTCCGAGATTTCCACCAGTTTGCCGTCCGGGGAGATGCCCGAAAAGACCATCCCGTTCCGTTCGAATTCCTCCCGATAGGCGTTGTTGAACTCAAAGCGGTGGCGGTGACGCTCATCCACCTGTTTTTCGGCATAGGCTTTGGCGGCCACCGATCCCTTTTGGAGCACGCAGGGATACAAGCCCAGGCGCATCGTTCCGCCCATGTCGGTGATGGCGCGCTGCTCGATCATCAGGTCGATCACCGGGTGTTCGGTCGAGCGGTCGAATTCGGTCGAGTTGGCGTCCTCGTAGCCGAGCACGTTCCTCGCAAAGTCGATGCACATCAACTGCATGCCCAGACATAATCCCAGATAGGGGACTTTCTCCTCGCGGGCGTATTTGGCGGCCAGGATTTTGCCCTCGATGCCGCGCGATCCGAATCCGCCCGGAACGATGACGCCGTCCGCGGCTTTGAGCGCATCCCAACTTTTGCCTTTCTCCAGGTCGGCCGAGTGTATCCACTGGATATCGGCCTCCACGCCGATGGACAGCGCCGCATGCCTGAGCGCCTCGCGCACCGACATGTAGGCGTCTTGCAATTCGACGTATTTGCCCACCAACGCGATCTTGACGGCCGGCTTGGGACTTTTGACTTTGTCCACCAGGCGCTGCCAGGGTTTCCAATCCGGTTTGCGGGTTGCCTTCAGTCCCAGTTTTTCGATCAGGAAGTCGCCCACGCCGGCTTGTTCGAGCAGCAGCGGCACTTCGTATAGTGTGGGCGTGGTCACCATCGGGATAACGGCGCGCTTTTCCACGTCGCAGAAGAGGGCGATCTTGTCGCCCAGATCGTCGTTCACCGGGTGGTCGGAGCGGGCGATGATCATGTTTGGCGAGATGCCGATCGAGCGCAGCGCGGCCACCGAGTGTTGGGTCGGTTTGGTTTTCAGTTCACCGGTCGCGCCGATATAAGGCAGCCAGGTGACGTGCACGAAATAGACGTTCTCGCGCCCGACCTCGTTGCGCATCTGACGCAGGGCTTCCATAAAGGGCTGTGATTCAATGTCGCCGACCGTCCCGCCGATCTCGACCAGGACGATCTCCGCGCCGGTCTCTTTGGCAACCAGCCCGATGCGGCGTTTGATCTCGTTGGTGATGTGCGGGATGACCTGGATCGTGCCGCCCAGGTAGTCGCCGCGGCGCTCCTTGGCGATCACCTCGGCGTAGACTTGTCCGGTGGTGAAGTTGCTGACGCGGCTCAGGCGGATGTCGATGAACCGTTCGTAGTGACCCAGGTCGAGGTCCGTTTCCGCGCCGTCGTCCAGCACGAAGACCTCGCCGTGCTGGTAGGGGCTCATCGTGCCGGGGTCGACGTTGATATACGGGTCGAGTTTCTGGACAGCGACCTTGAAGCCGCGTTCCTTGAGCAGCAGCCCGGCGGCCGCGGCGGTCACGCCTTTGCCAACCGAACTGACAACGCCGCCGGTGAAAAAGATGTATTTTGTGGACATATTACCTCTTGCGTTGATGTGACTCGCGGGAGTCGTAAACTTCGTCGAAGCGTTTGAGACAAAAGAGAAGCGGGGAGGGCCGTTGATCGGCGTCCTCCCCGCGTGGGTGACGTTTGTACGAGAATTTTGGGCGCTGGTTGGGCTTTTTCATCCGACCAGTTTGATCAAGTCTTCCGCTGCGCGGCGCATTTCCAGGAAGATCAGGCCGAGTTTTGCTTTCTGACGCGCTAGCGCGGTCAACACGGCTTCCTCGCCGACGGCTGTCAGGACGATAAAACCCTCGTCGCCCTTGATGTATACCTGCTCCAGTCCGCCGCGTCCGAGTTCACCGGCGATGCGCTCGCCCAGGCTGAGCATGGCTGCGGACATGGCGGAAACGCGGTCTTCCTCGACGTCGGTGGGAAGTGCGGATGCCATAATCAGTCCGTCTACGGAGACCACAGCCGAGGCTTCAATATCCGGCGCAGCAGCCTGCATTGTGCGTAGACGATCAACCATTTGTTCGCTTCGAGATTTGCTCATACGAAGGAGTCCTCCTCAGGAATGCGCGTCGTAACGGTGTGTGGAGATTTCGCAATGAGTTTACCATAAAAACATTCCCCGCGTATCGCGTTCCCGTTGTTTTAAGGCGTTTTCCAAGTGTACAGCGCCCAGGATTGGGTTTCCCGGATCTTCTCCATTTCTCCCGGGACGAGGCCCGCGTTGGCGGCAGGAAATTGCAGCAGCAGGTAATCGATGCCCTGATTTTTGAGCCAGTCAACGTCCCGCATTTTTTCGAAGGGGTAGACCGGTATCAACCGGCGGGTGAAGTGTTCGCCAAACAGCGGATAGTCAAACAGGTAGCCGGGGGTGTATAGCCCCAGCGTGGCGTCCAGGGGGACGTTTTGCGCTGCCAGATGAAGCATCTCGCGTTGCCCGGCCGCCTGGAGCGTTTGTAGGTCCAGCCGGGGCGCCGTCCAAATATTGACCCGCCAGGAGCGTTTGCCGGCGATGGGTTTGGCGGGATTCGTCAGGATCGTGGTGATGGCAACCAGCAGCGACAGGCCCACCACCATCCAGCGGACGGGACGTCCGCGTTTGGACGAGGAGATCCAGCCGGCGACCAACGCTGTGTTGACCGCTATCACGGGAGCGAAGTAACGTCCCTGGAACGGGTCCCATCCGGGACGCAGCCATGCAGTGCACAGCAGCAGCGTGAGGGCGTTGAGCACCAATCCGACCCGCAGCCATTCCTTGGTTTTGATGCCCTTGAAGAACTGGTAGAGCATGGCTGGGAACAGAAACAGGAAGCTCACGGGGCCATACCAGGCATGATCTTCCTGGTTCTCGTTTTTTGTGTCCAACGAGAATATGTGTTTGCCGGCGGTGTAATGGGAGCCTTCGATGGGAAATCGCAGCGCGTCGAAGACATATCGCCCGAGGCGCGCCTTGACCTTGTGCGCGTATCCGTTAAGCGGCCTGGGCAGACCGGACGTATCAATGGCTTGGTACAGCAAGCGGGGCACGTTGTAATAAACCTGGTTGGCCGCCTCTTGCAAACTCCGCCCGCCGACAGATGACTCCACAGTGCCTGGCGGGCCGAAGGGCGTGCCAAAGTTTTGCCAGTTGATGATGTTCATGTACGAGGCGAACAACACAAATGCGAGCAGGGAGCTTGTCCCCCAGAAGACCAGCAGGCGAAAACTCTCTTTGCCGGCCTTTTTCCACGCCAGCAGGGCCAGGATGCCCAACCCGGGCAGCAGGAAATAAAAGGTTTGTTTGGCGCCCAGGCCGAGGCCGATGCTGAGCGCGGACAGCAGCAGGGCTTCGCGCTGTTTTGCCTGGAAGCCGAGCATCAAAAAATAAACGGCCGGCACGAACAGACCGGCAGTGACCAGGTCATTTTGTGTGGTGGTGGATTGCAGGATGACCAGCGGGTAACTCAGGTACAGCAGCGCGGCAAATGCCGCAGGCGCTTTTTCCCAGCCCAGCAGGCGCGCGATGCCGAAGACCCCAAGCGCGGCGGCGATAGCGCTTGTCCACTGGACGAACCCGACCAGTCTGTCGCTGCCGGTAAAGAGGACGAGCCAGAACATTTGCAGCTGCGCGTTGACGGGGTAGATCAGTTGCAGCACCCTCGGAGACGGCCAGGGCGAAAAAGACCCGAATTGCAGCCAGTATCCGACGCGCGAAAGGTGCGTGGAGAGGCTGTCGTTGTTGTTGGGCGGCACAACGATCACCAGCACTGCCGCCAGCGCGAATGTGGCGACTATCCCTGCCGCGAAAAGCGTTAGCGCAGGCCGGTTTTTGAGATCTTCCCGGTGGAATTCACCTCTCCAGCCTTTGAACGGCCCGGCCAGGGACGGCTGGCCTCGTTTCCACCAGACGTATCCGCTCAGCACTGCGATGAGCAGGTGCAGCCCGACATAAACCCATTGACGGTTCATGACCTGCAGCAGGCTGGCGACGTACCCTGTGACGACAAGGTTGGAGAAGCCGAACAAATACAGGGAGAGCAAATACGCCGTTTTGCTGGCAGGGCGTAAAATGGCTGTCCACAGAACGCTGCTGGCGAGAACAAGAAGGATGGCGATCAGAAACATTTTTCCTCGGCTGAAGTTAATTCGGGCGAATTGTACTTCATAATCCCAGGCTGGCGGCAAATTTGTGTTAGACTCAATTTTTGCAATGAAACGCGTGTTTGCAGGGCTTTTTCTCCTTCTGATATTTGCCGTCCCCCGGCCTGTAGTGGCTCAAGGGGATGGGTCTGCTATTGCCATCACCTCGCCGCGTGATGGCGAAGTGCTGCAAGGAGCGGTCGCGATCACCGGTACCAGCGCGGTGGACGGTTTCCTTTCGGCGGAGATAGCCTTCGCCTATGCCGGCGACACGACCGGCACCTGGTTTCTGATCCGGTCGAGCGATCAACCGGTGAGAGATGATGTGCTGGCGACCTGGGATACGACCACGTTGACGGACGGCGTTTACACGCTGCGCCTGCGCGTGACGATGAGGGACGGCGCGCAACTTGACGTGACGACGGCTGCTCTGCGCGTCCGCAACTACACGCCCATCGAGACGCCGACTCTCGTGCCAACGACGCCGACAGCGCCGATCGACACGACCGCGACCCCGAGGCCTGCCGCCGCGACTGCGACGCCATACGCCACCCCAACGCTGCTTCCGCCCAACGACGCGGCAATTACGACCGGAGAGATCACTGCCAGTCTGGGCCGCGGCGCGCTGACGATCATCATTCTTTTCACACTCTTCGGCATTATCCTTCGCCTCCGCCGTGACTAATGACCAATGACTGACGCCCCGTACCTTATCGTTGGCCTGGGCAACCCGGGCCGTGAACATCGCGAAAACCGCCACAACATCGGTTTCATGCTCGTGGACCGGCTGGCCGTGCGCCTGGATATTTCGCTGAGCCGTCTGCAATCGAAAGCGTTGGTGGGGTCGGCGCGCCATGAGGGGCGAAAGATCATTCTTGCCAAACCGCAGACCTACATGAATCTCTCCGGTCAGGCCGTGCAGGGACTGGTGCGCTTCTACAAATTGCCGCTGACCAACCTGCTGGTCGCCCACGACGACCTCGACCTGCCCTTTGGGACGATCCGTCTGCGTCCCGGCGGCGGCTCGGCGGGACAGAAGGGCGTCGCTTCGATCATCGAGCGATTGGGGGCGCAAGAGTTCCCCCGTCTGCGCCTGGGCATTGACCGCCCGCCCGGCCGCATGGACCCCGCGGCCTACGTCTTGCAGGATTTCCCGCAGGCTGAGATGATGACGCTCTCCGAAACCCTCGACCGCGCCGCGGACGCCGCGCTGGCGTTCATCTCCGAGGGCCTCGACGCGGCGATGAACCGATTTAACGGTACGGGTTGACGCAGGGGCGGCCAACTCCCTTCGGGAGCGCTTCGCGATGGCCGCCTTGGGCAAAGACAAGCCTCGTCCCTACGCAATATGGACTTCCTCCTCGACAAAATCCGCGCGATGCCGCAGTACCGGCATTTGCTGGCGGCCCTTCGATCCGGCGAACGTCTACCGGGGCTGGGGCTGCCCTTCGGCGCGCGCCTACCGGTGCTGGCCGCGCTGCACGCCGACCTGGGGTACGCTCTCCTCCTGCTGACCGACCGCGCCGATCGCGCCCTGGCGTTCACCGACGAACTGGCCTTCTGGCTGGGTGGATCGCCGCGTTACCTTTTTCCCGAACCGAA
>JAADGN010000150.1 GCA_013152325.1 Chloroflexota bacterium | reverse complement strand
GCCAGCAGCCAGGCCAGGGCTATCTGTGTGACGGTCGCGTCATGTGCGGCCGCGATAGTGTCCATAGCGTCGAGCAAAGCCCAGTTCCGGGCGGTGTAATATTCGCGCCGCCCTTCGGCGCGCGCCGACTGCGGCTCCGTGCCCTCGCGGTATTTGCCGGTCAGGAAACCGCCCGCCAACGGGCTGTACGGGATGACGCCGACGCCGTATTTGCGGCAGACATCGGCCAATTCCGCCTCGAACTCAGCACGATGGACAAGGTTGTAGTGCGGTTGGAGCGAATCATAGCGCGCCAGGCCAAAGCGGTCCGATGCCCACAACGCCTCCATTAACCGCCAGGCGGGATAATTAGAACAACCCACATAACGCACCTTGCCCGCCCGGACAAGATCGTCCATCGCACGCAGGGTTTCCTCGATAGGCGTGTTTTCGTCGTACCAATGCGTCTGGTACAAATCAATGTAATCGGTCTGCAAACGGCGCAGGGAATCGTCCACCGCCTGCATGATATGGGCACGCGAAAGCCCCTCATCATTAGGACCGTCGCCCATCTGGCCGCGCACTTTCGTGGCAAGCACGATCTTCTCACGCGGAATTCCGGCCTGCTTCAACCACCTGCCGATGATGGTCTCCGCCACGCCGCCGGGATTACCGTCCACCCAGCGGGAATAGACGTCCGCCGTATCGATGAAATTAACGCCCGCCTCGTAAGCCGCCGAAAGGACATCGAACGCGGCCGCCTCGTCCGCCGTCCAGCCGAACTGCATCGTGCCCAAACACAGCGCCGAAACTTTCAACCCGGTGCGCCCAAGATTGCGATAATCCATCACATCACCTCGATATAAATGCGTTTGTTGATCTTGCCTTTCGACTTGTAGTCTGCCACCCGCAATTTTCCGACCTCGGAGGTGTTGCGAACGTGCGTGCCGCCATCGGCCTGCAAGTCCAGCCCGACAATTTCAATCGTGCGCACCTCGGTGATCCCTTCCGGCAGGAGATTGATCTTCGTGCGGATCAAATCCGGGATCCGGAACGCTTCTTCGCGCGGCAAAATCTTCACCACCACATCGTGTCCGTCCTGGACTTCGCGGTTGATCGCCGCTTCGATGTCGGCAACCAACTCCCCGCGCAGCGTCTCGAACTCGAAGTCCATGCGGCCTTTGAGCGGCTCCATGTTGCCGCCCGTGACCAGCGCGCCGTAATCGCGGAAGACCACGCCGCACAGGACATGCATGGCGGTGTGTGTGCGCATCAACTGATAACGCCGTTCCCAATCAATCCGTCCACGGACTGCCGCGCCGACGGCAGGCAGCGCCGACTCGCCGCCCAGGAAATGCAACGCATCCGCGCCGCGCTTTTTGGCCTTGACGACGGGATAGTCCACGCCGTTAACGGTCAGCAGGCCAACGTCACAGGGCTGACCGCCTCCGCCCGGGTAGAAGGCCGTCCGGTCGAGCACAACCGCTCGAGACTCGGCATCCACGCCGGTAATCACGGCGTCAAATTCCTGCAAATAACTGTCGGTTTGGCAAAGCAATTCGGTCATGATCTTCTCCTAAGGTTGAATTTTAAGCTGATAAACCACCAGCCGCGGCCCGCCAATCCCCGGCTGCCCCGGCACGACTTGCGCCAACGCGTCGTAGTCCATGCGCCAGGCGAGGGGGTCAAAACGAAAGTGGATGGTCGGCTCGAAAACCGCGATCTGTTGGTAGGCTGCGTCCAACGATTGCTGGAAAGCGGCCGAATAAGCGTCTTCGGCATCGCGCTGCATCCAATCCACTGTCACCAGGTATTCCACGCCGCGTCGGGCATATTCGTCCGCGCTGTCCACCGTCCCGATCACAACGCCGCCCCGGTGCTGTTCGTCCAGGCGAAAAACCCTTTCCACGCGGTAACCCGGCCCGGTCAACTGAGATGCGCGTATCGCTTCCAGATAAATGCGCCCCAAGCTGTCGGGGGACGCCGCGGCAATCGATTCGTCCAGCCAGGTTTTGTCGAGCGGCAGGTCGGGGCCCAGCACGTCCGCGCCTTCGACGACAAGCCTTGCGCCGGCGGGAATGTTCCGCCGCATCCACGCTTCGGCCAGTTGACGGGTATCCGGCTGCGTAATCCAGTAATCAAATCGGAGGATGTTCAGCGTCGAGGGGATGAGCAAGGCAATCGCGACCACAACCAACCCCGCGTCCGCCCAACGAAAACGCCAGCGACCCCTCGCCCATTCCGCCGCATCCACCAACAGGCGCGCCGCGGCAAGCGCAAGGAACGGCAGCAACGGCAAAGCATAACGGGCAAAATTCTCGCCCTTGCCCAGCGCAAAAAACAGTACGGTTGGGAAGGCCAGCCAGACCCAATCTTGAGACGTACGCCGCGCCAGCGCATAGACCACGCCGACCAGGGAGACTATCTCCAGACCCAGCCCCATCCCGTTCCGCAAATGCTCCGTCAGGTAAAACATCAACACGGGCTGCCCCTCCGGGCTAACGTGGGCCTTTGTAACAACTTGCGTCAAAAAACCTTTCACCTGCCCGGAAAAATACGGAAAGTCCAACAGCACATACGGCGTCACGGCAAAGAAAGCCAACGCCGCGACGTTGATCGCGATGAGCAAAGAACGGTCGAGCGACCACGCCAGCCAACCCGCGTCCGGACGCCTGGCGCGCTCGCGCAAGACGTGTGCGACCAACAAAGGCAGCACCGCCAACAACGCGGAATACTGGGCGCCGGTCGCCAACCCGATGCTGAGTCCCGCCAAAACGTAGCTCCGCCGCCGTCCGGTTTGCAGGATGTCCATGCAGAAATAGACCGCCAGCGTGACAAAAAAAGCAGCCAGGATATGTCCACGCGCATAGTGCGAGTGCGCGACGTGCAAAAAGGTCAACGCCAGCAAGAAGGCCGCCAGCAAGCCAACCTTCTTGCTGTAGGCCCGCCGGCCCAAAGCATAGACGACGACCACGGTTCCCGTTCCGGCCAGCACCAACAGACCCCGCGCCAAAAGGACAAAAGGCGCCGCGTCGCCGAAAAACGACGTCAGCAAGCCCTGCGTTGTCAGCGGCGCGCCGGTAAACATCAGATAGATGTACCAACTGCCCAAGATCAGGTATTGCAAAAAACTGCCATGATCGTAAATCATCAAGGCAAGCTGGTTGTGCGACGCGTAAAAAATATTGTCAAAACCGATCTTCTCGTCCCAGTGATAGGCGGGAAAATTCAGCCCGTAGGCACGCCCCGCGAAAGCCAGAAGAACGACCAAGGCCAACAAAATATATTCCCGTCGCAAGCCATTTTTTTTGCCGCTCATCGTGTCAGCACATCCTGACGCACCCGGAAGATCTCGATTCCGGCCGCCGCATCCGTATAGACCAAGTCAAACGCTTGCGGGTGGGCCTCCCGCACCGGGTCGAAATAGATGCGGCTCAAGTCGCCATCCAGCATCACACCGCCGTAAGGTACCAGCACGACGTAATCCACGTCATAAAAAGCCAGCGCATCCGCCGACGCAAGCGAGCGGATCGTTTGCCGCCCGGTATACAGGTAAATCTGATAGTCGTTCATCGCCGCCAACACGCTCGTCTCAGCTGTGTTTTCTTCGATCCAGTCAAACAGACGCCAGCGGCCGGGCCACTCTTCGGGTTCATCGACGGTATGCTGCACCTGCCAGGCATAACCCGCCTGATGCACAACATTGACCAACACGAACAGGCCAATTGCGCCAATCGCCAGAACGCGCGCCACGCGTGCAAGGCGGACACGGCGACGCAGCAAGGCCGCGCCAAACTGCGCCAACAACGTGAGCAGGTAAAGGTACAACAACGGAACCAGCGGAACGAGAAAACGCGTCGGCTCCCAGGGCCAGAGCAAAGCCAGGCCCATATAAAAGGCCACGTACCAATCGATCAGGGAATGCCGCAAAAGGATCGGCCCCAGCATCGCCGCCGCGATCAACACCGACAGCAACACATCAACGCCTCCAATCGGCGCGCCGACCTGCAACCGTTCGGCCATGTTGACGTAGGTCAGCGGGACCTGCGAAGGCAGGATCATGCCCGGCAGCCCAGCCAGGAGATAGGCGCGCACATTCTCGACAATGCGCACGATCAAATCGCCCCAGCCGATCACACCCAGGTCTGGCCGTTCAATGACTTTCAAAAACAACTCATGGCCATAATCCCAGGAATTTTCAGAAAGCCGCGACAAATGAATGAGCCAGGGCGCAATCCAGGCCAGCGACAGCGCGCCGAAGATCACCCCCTTGCGGCGATCAGGCCGCAGCAACAAATAAACCGTCGCGCCGGCGATCAACGTCAGGCCGAACATGCGCAAATACATCGTGAAGGCCGCTGCCAACGAAGGCAGGAGAGCGTCCCGCCACGTCGCCTGCTCGTTGCGGCCGTAACGCTCGATCAACCACAGCGCCAGGACAGAAAAGCAGGCATAGCCCATCGCTGAAAAAACGGAGGTGCCAAAAATCAGAATATACGGGTGGAAAAGCGTCAGCAGCACAACCAACGTGCTGACCACAAGCGTCTCGCCGCGCCAGCGCAGCCAGCCGTAAGTGATCCCTGCAAAAAGCAACGTACACAATACCGAGACCAGCTTGAAGCCCAAGGCATTGGCAGGAAATGCCGGATCGACCAGCCACACACTGCTGAGCAACAAGGGCCAGCCCGGAGGATATTTCGACACGGGCGGAGCGCCCGGGACGGCGGTCTGCACATATCCTCTGCCCTCGGCGATCCCTTTCGCCAGCCCCACATAGACCGAGTCGTCATATACGTCCCCAATATAGGGCGTTGAGGCAAAAAAATAGACCACAGCCCCCACGAGCAGCGCAGCAGGCAAAACATAACGACCCCAGGATGAAAATCGTTCCGCCCGCATCAATCCCCCCCCAAAGCATACAACTGGTAAACGCCGTCAAAATCCTCGACCAACGCAAGCCCTTGCAACAAATCGTCCAGCGCCCGCCAATCCGCGTCCGCATAGCGATCATCGGTCTCGCGGATGAACTCCGCGCCCAGACGGTTGTAGAGCACATGCGTATACCCCGCCGCACGCCAGGCTTCGAGCGTCGCATCGGCGGTCCGGTAAACGCGCAGATCGTCGTACCAGCGGTCGATCACCTCGTCCGGTTCGCACTGCGGCCAACAGGACAAGCTGCGCGTTTCCCACAACATCAGGACGCGCGCATCCGGCGGCAGTTTTGCCAGCGACTGCATCGCCGGTTCATACGCCCCCAGGGTCTGCTCCCGGTACGACGCGGGAGTCTGCACCCCCAACAGCACACCGGCAACCCCGCGCCGGGCAAAGGTCGCGCCCGTCGCGAAAAGATTAAACCCAAACGCCAACGCCACCAACGCCGCCGCAATCCGCCCAAAGCGAATTCCCCCCGCCCGCAAACGGGCAAACGCTTCAAACCCCGCGCCGCTCAATACCGCCCAGGCCGGGAAGACCGCAAAATACAGCCGTGACTGAAGCAGCAGCCGCGACGTCCGTCCGGCGACCGCCCAGACGAGCAGACCAACCAGCGTGATCCCGGCCGCGTTGAAAAGGGCGCGCCGCTGCTCTGCGACCCGCGCCCGCCAGCCAACCCAGGACAAGGCGGACAACCCCAGCAAGAGCGGGCCAATCGCCGCCGAATAGCCCACCTTGCCATCCAGCCCCCAGATCGTCGCCCGCCAGGGGAGCAGGAGCAGGTCGCGCCAATCGCCCCAGGCCGGGTCGTTCTGGTAGAAGTCCAGGCGGTAACTGTCCATCGCCCCGGACGGGAACAGCAGCGGGTAGAAGGGATTGCCCGTGGCAGCGAAATTCTTGATCCACCAGGGCAGCGTAACCAGGACAGCAACGCCCGCGAAGAGCAGCAGGTCGCCAAAGATGGCCTTGCCCCCATCCTTCAGGCGCACGGAAAAGATCACCGCCGCGCCGCCCAAGAGCAAAATTCCGGCGGTATATTTCGTTCCCAGCGCAAACCCCGCGAATACGGCTGCCAGCAGGAGCATGCGCCGACTGTCATTCTCCCGCCAGGCATCCAAGGCTGCCAGCACACTGAAACCATACAGCATCACAGACCACTCGGCATACCCCCACGAGAGACCATCGGAGAGCGTCCAGCCTGCCAGCAAGGCAGCCAACGCAATCCATGCCGCGCGCGGCGAAAACCTTTCCGCCGCATAGCCCAGCAGCCCGACCAGCGCCAGCGCGCCAACAGCCCAGCCCACCACGACCGCCGCCTCCAGGCCGCCCAACGCCAGCGCAAACGTGTAGAGCATCTCGGTCTGCTGCGGCATGCCCCAAAATATGACTTCCGGCACATCAATCATCCGGCCTGCCAGCAGGTAAGCGCGCGGCAGCGTCAGGTGGTAGACCAGCGCGTCGAACTGGAGCGGCGGGGCCAGCGCCGTCGCCAGCGCGCTTACCAGGATAAAGCCAACGCCCGCGGCCAGGAACTTGTCAAAGCGACCGCTTTCCCGCCAGAGAACTTCGAGCGCCGCCCATTGACGCCACCAGGCCCAAACAGATTTGCGCAAAGAAATACCCGCCCCCAACAACAAGGCCCAAAACAATACCGGAGAGAAACCAACCGTAACCCCCGCCAGGAAAATGCCCAGGCCGAGCGCCCCCAATCCCAGCGCAGCCTGAAGGGCGAGCGCCGTCAGCGGGGAAAAGCGCATTTGGCCCGACAAGACCGCCGCTCCCAGCCCGCCCGCCAGGGAAATGATCCCCAGCGCCACGATCATCTGCCAGACCGAGCGCGCCAAGACCAGCGCCTGGGCCGGCGTGAAGGGCTTGTGGGTGTAGGCATAACCCAACAGCACGGCCAGCAGCCACATCGTCCCGAAAAGACCCGTCAAAAGTTTCTTCGTCGAAGGTTTTACCCGAGATGTCATCTCACCGCCCATAAACAACCGCTGTCTCGTCTTGATACAGAATCCGCCAGCCGCGCCCCGATAATTCCCGGACGACGGGCCAATCCGGTTCGAGCAGAATCAAACGGACGTTCCACCTGTCGAGCACGTCCCAGGCATCTTCCCCGCCCCGGGCCACACGCCACCACTGCCCGATAAGCTCGTCGCCGTACAGGTCGGCGCGCCCGTCAATGAAGACCGGATAATCGGGCAGCGTCCAGAGCAGGTATCCGCCCCAGTTGTAAGAGTTGAACATTGGACCCGGCGGCTGATGCTCGTCGATCCAGCGCACCGCATCCGCGGGATAACCGGCCTCCACCTTCGCAGGCCGCGTAACGACGTATAGCTGCCCAAGCGCGGCGACCGCGATCAGCGTCACCAGCAGCGCATTGACGAGGCGCGTCACCGTTGACGGGAGCGGCTGATTTCCGGAATTTGCCCCCAAACGCCGAACACGCGTCCCCAGGGGCGATCCCTTCCAGTCCTCCCAAACAGCCGCCAAGTGTCGGCTGGTCACCGGCGCGATGATGATCGCGAATGGAGCAATATTCCGCTGGGAGACAAAAGTCATGTAGCTGAAGCCCACGACCTTCAGCAGGTCGCTGTAATCCAGGCGCTTTCCCGACAGACCGATCGCGGCGATGAACAGGAACAGCATCCAGAGAAGAGGCTGAAAGCTGATGAGGTGAAAATTGGGCGAAAGCCATTCCTGGATGACCGCCAGCGAGACGTCCACGGTGTGAAAAGGCAAGCGCCAAAGCGCCGCGCCGTTTGGGTTGAGCAGGACCGCAAACGCGGCCAGCGCGGAAAACAGGAACAGTTTTTTGAGTTTGGAAAACGGTAGGGCTGCATTCTCCGCGCCAGGCGGCGCAAGCCAATGGTTCAGCAATTCCCCGACCAGCACCGCGACCAAAAGCAGCATCCCCCAAATATAGCCGCCGTGCAGATTTGCCCACAGCGCGAAAAGCGGGATCAACCACCAAACCCTGCCAGCCTTCTTTTGCTTGAACAAATGGAACCATCTATCCAGCAGCGCCAACAGCAAAAACGAGAACAATTGCGGGCGCGGCGTCCATATCGGGGAGATGGTCAGCGCGGCCAATATCAACAGCGCGGCACGCAGAAAAACCGGCCCGTCCATTTGTGTGTAGACAACACCCAACACGGCAACCGCCATCAATGAGACCAGCGCGCCCAGCGCAAAATATCCTCCCAGGCGAAACAACGAGGCCATGCCAATATCCGCCAGCCAAAAGGCGTTGACCCAGGGAGTCCCGTAGCGCGTGTAGGAAAAGATGTCTTCGAGCAAAATCGAGCCTTGCTGCCGCATCTCCTCCCCGGCACGCAGATGCCACCACATGTCCGCATCGGCGGGCGAACGGCTCGCGATGATAAAAACCAGCAGCAGCACGACTGTGATGGTGAGACGCTTCAGCACATTGTTTTCGGGGCGGGCTGTCACAGCATGTCTCCTTGACTCTTTCCCAAAAAACACATTGCCAACCTGCTTTCTGGCGGGGCTTAGCCCCATCAGAAGATGGACAAATATCAGCAAACAATGCCGTTATTGTATCTTAAAGACAGCGTCCCCGTTTCTGCTCGAAACGGGGACGCTCACATAGCAAGTGTTTTACTCACCCAGATAGTCGCGCAATTTTCGTCGCACTGTCGGATGCCGCAAGCGGCTCAAGGCCTGGGCTTCGATCTGACGGACGCGCTCGCGGGTCACACCCATCTTGCGGCCCACTTCTTCCAGCGTGTAGGCCTGTCCATCCAGCAAACCGTAACGCAATTGCAGAATGCGCACCTCGCGCGGCGGCAGTCCGTCCATCACCTCGGTGAGATGTTCACGCAGCAGGTTGTACGTGGCAGTATCGTCGGGGGGCGGAGCCTCGTCATCTTCGATGAAATCTCCCAAGACGGAATCCTCTTCATCGTCCGTGGGCGTTTCGAGCGAAAGCGGACGCCGCGCCACCTGGATCATGTTCTCGACCTTCTTGGGCGGCACTTCCAATTCTTCGGCCAACTCTTCAACCGAGGGGTTGCGGCCCAGCTTTTGCGTCAACTGATGCTGCACGCGCAGCAATTTGTTGATCTGGTCGCCCATGTGGACGGGGACGCGGATGGTGCGTCCCTGGTCGGCGATGGCGCGTGTGACGGCCTGACGGATCCACCAGGTGGCATAGGTGCTGAACTTGTGCCCGCGACGATAATCGAATTTCTTGGTGGCGCGGATAAGGCCAATGTTGCCTTCCTGAATCAAATCAAGGAACGGCACGCCGCGTCCCATATATTTCTTGGCAACACTGATCACCAGGCGCGAGTTGGCCGTGATGAGATGCTCGCGAGCCGCCCAGCCATCTTCGATCAGGCGGCGCAGCTCCATCCGGCGGCGGATGCTGACGTTGCCGCGCGCAAGCTCCTCGCGCGCCATGCGCCCGCGTTCGATACGCTGGGCAAGCTCCACCTCTTCTTCGGCGGTCAGGAGCGGGACGCGGCTGACCTCCTTGAGATACAGGCCGATCGTGTCGTCCGTGTCGATGTTGGCAAGATAATCGTCCAGCGCGGTCTCACCATCTTTGTCGCCGTCCCCCTCATCCACAGTGGACAATTCGTCTTCCGTAGGCCCGGGCAGAGCGCCATCTTCAATAAAGGGAATCCCCGCGCTCAAGAGCGCGGCAAAAGCTTCTTCCAATTGCGCCACATCCTGTTCCGCTTCAGGGAAAAAGTGCAGGATGTCGTCAAATGTGACGTAGGTTTTTTTGCGCCCCAACTCAATTAACCGCGCAATCACAGGAAACGATTCTTCTTCTTCAACGATAAGAATTTTTTCCATATCCATATAACAAATACTTCCTCAGCAAAAACTATTTTGATATTGCAACTACTCGGTCGCTAATCGAGCAAACATCTTGAATTCAGGATACTCTTTTTTTGACTCAAAATCAATACCCTTTGTCAAAATGAGCCCGTTCACGCCGCAAAACGAATCTGTAACGTTGTTTCCTGTCTTGTGGTTCAACCCTTCAAAAGAGTTAAAGTTACTCCGGCAAACTGCGACAAAACAAGCCGTTCTTACGGCGTCGAGGTCGGCGCGGTTTCCTCCGCAGCATATGGCGGCGAGGCAAGCAGACGCAACAAGGCGTCAAGCCCATACTTGTCGACAATCGAGATCGCGCCGCCGTCTTTCTGAACGTAATAACCGCTGCCGCTGGGCGTGCCATCGCCAATCAAAACCGTGTGCGGCGCACCGCCGGAAAACGCGACCGTCAGCGTGTACGACGCGGGTTGCAACCCAACGACGCCCAACGGCGCGTCTATCGTCTCAAGGGCGACGCGCAGGGCGGACAACTGGGCTGACGCAGCCTCGACCGCGCCCTGATCGGCTTCCGACTCTCGCGGCTCGGTCACCATCCAGGTACCGTCTGCTCCGCGTTCGACGGCGACAACCTCCCCCGTCGCGCTCTCGATCCGGATGCTGGTCAGGATACCGTTTTCCGGCGCGAAGAAATAATGAGCGGATACCGTTGCGGTCGGCGCGGCGACATCCGGCTCCGCCCCGGGCTTGGATTGGTTGAGATACCATGCCAGCCCAATCAAGGCAGCCAGGATGGCCAGGAGTATCCAGGTAGGACGCCGCATCATAAGGCTACCCTCGACGACGGCGACTCACCCAGGAGACAACGCCGCCCACCAGCACCGCGCCGGGGAGCAGACAGATCGTCCCCAGCAGGATGGCAACCAGTTGGAGATCGCCAGGAACCCGGAAAGTGCGCTCGACCGAATCCTTTGGCGTCAGTTTCAGAAGATCTTCCTGTTCGGCAGCCCAGTCGATCGCGTTGATCGCCAGATCGCCGTTCCCGTACGCGTCGAAGGAACTGTCAGCGACAAATTCCGAGTTGCCGAAGACCACCACACGTCCCTTCGTGGTCGGGTTCTCCGCGGCAACGGCCAGCACCAGCGGGCCGGGGATATCCTGCCCCTCGTTAAACTGCAGCTGGTTGTCCCCTTCCTGCAGCCCGGTGAAATCCGTCTCGCCCCAGGCGCGGTCAATCGTGAACACCAGCGGAGTCTGCGTAACGCCATCCACATCCGTGATCTGGAGGCTGCGCGCAAACGGGAAGAACGCCAGCACATTGTTCATCTTCGTCGTGACCGGATGCTCGCCATACCGGTAAGAGACTGCGTTCGAGGGCGGATTCACCGAGGGGTCAACGACCAGGTCGTCGTCCAGCGTGATGCCCCAGGTCTCCGCCAGATAGTCCGCCAACGGGTCAGCGGATACGTCGATGTCGGTCAGCAGCGAGGGGTCCTGCATCAAAACCAGCGCCCCGCCCTGCGACAGGTACGCATCCAGCAGCGCAACTTCCTCGGCGGAGATGGCTTCAATCGGGCCGACGATGATAACCGCCAGCGCGTCTTCCGGGATCTGGTTTTCAGCGCGCAGGCTCAGGGTCCGCACAGTATAGTTTTTGCCCGCCAGCGTCGCCTTGACGCGTGTGACCGACGCGTCGCCTTGCTGCTCCAGATCGCGTTCGCCATGTCCGGTCAGGAAGTAGACCACGCGCTCGTCCGGGCTGATCAGGCGGATCATCGCCCGCGCAAGCTCCTGCTCGGAAGCGAACGTCGCGATCTCCTGACGGTCTCCCATCTGCAGCAATATCTTCCCGTCGCCGGTGATGCCCGCCTCGCGCGCCGCGACCGGATTCAGGTCCGGGTCCATGAACCGGTAATCGAACTTGCCGTCACTGTTGGACTTGAAATCCAGCAGCAACTTGTCGGCCCTGTCGGTGGGCGTACGCGCGGAATAGAACGCGACCGCGGTGACGTTCTCCGGCAAAGCGGCCAGGATATCCAGCGTTTCCGGAGCCAGCGTATGTTCCCTGCCCTCCGTCAAATCCCAGCTCTTGGGATTCTGGAAAGCGAGATAATTGACCACCACCAAAATGCCCACAAAAGCCAACGCCATGACCAGCGCATTGCTGCCATAGCGCGCCTGCCTGCCGGTGAAAAAGGCGCGCACCCTGTCTGGCTCCAGCATCGCATACATCGCCAGGCCGAGCACAAAGACAGCCGCGCTGATCTGCAGAGCCAGCGTCAGTTGGTCGGGATTGGATGGCGTATACAACCCCAGGCCTTGCACGCCTTTGATCAAGCCCAGGACAATCGCGGTAATCAGCGCCAGGGCTGCAATCACCAGCCCGGCAGGAGCAAAACGACGCCATTTAGAGTCCATTATCGCCACCTCCGGGCCTCGATGAACGCCGAGCCGGTAAACAGGCCCAATGCGGTCAGGCTGAGATAATAAACCAGGTCGGCAAGATTGATCACGCCCACATTCAGGGAATTATAGAAATGCGCTTTCATATCCAGGTAGCGAAACACATCCGCCCCGACCGGTAACACGTCAGCCGGGAAGCCGATCATCCACCACAGCACAATGAACGTGACCAGCGTGGCAAAAAAGGCCGCGATCTGACTGCTGAACATGGCCGAAATGCCCACGCCAATCCCCAGGAAAGCCGCCGAGACCAGGATAATGCCCAAATAGGCCGAGATCAGGATCCCCTGGTCAATGCCGGGCACGACCAGATTGTTCAGGATGATCGGGAAAATCCAGGTGACAGCGATCACCGTCAGGATGAACAGGAAACTGCCCAGCCACTTGCCAACCACCAGCTCCCAGTCTCGCAGGGGCGCGGTGAGCAGCAACTCCATTGTGCCCATACGCTGTTCGTCGGCCAGCAGACGCATGGTCAGCGCGGGCAGCGAGAGCACCAGCATGAAGGCGAACGGTCCGGTCACAATGCCCGCGTCCGGCGTCGAGCCGTAAGTCGCCATCGCATTGCGCGTGAAATACACGATGTTCAAGGCAAAGAAAATGCCCAGCACGACCAGCAGCATGAAAGCGACGATATAGGCGATCGGGCTGTTGAAATATTGCTTGTATTCGCGTTTTGCAATCGTCCAAATATTTCGCATGATATACCTCGCTATTCCCCAGACGACGCGTTGTCGCTGGTCAACTGGAGGAAAATCTCTTCCAGGCTCATGCCGACGGGACGCAGTTCCAGCAGGTCGAAGCCGGCCTTGACGACGGCCTTGGCAACCTCGGGGCGCACGTCCTGCCCCGGAGCAAATTGGAATTCGAGCACGCCCCCGTCTTGCGCGCTGACGTCCTGCACGCCCTCGATCCCGGCGATCTTGGCAGGCAGGTCGTCCAGTTCGCCGCGTACGCGTAACATCACGCGCTCCGCGCCGACCAGCCGGGCCTGCAGGTTTTCGGGCGTATCTTCGGCCACAATATGCCCCTTGTTGATGATGAGCACGCGGTCGCAAAGTTGCTGCGCTTCCGAAAGGATGTGCGTGGAAAGCAGCACTGTGCGCTCCTTGCCGATCTCGCGCACCAGGTTGCGCACTTCGACGACCTGCGCCGGATCGAGACCGATGGTCGGCTCATCCAGAATGAGCACCTCGGGCTTGTGTATAAGCGCCTGCGCCAACCCAATGCGCTGGCGCATCCCTTTCGAGAGATTGGCGATATACCCGTCGGCGCGTTCTTCCATGCCGACCATTTCCAGCGTATCCATGACGCGCTCATCGGCGCTGGGCAGATGGCGCAAGTCGGCCATGAACATCAGATAATCGAAGACGGTCATCTCCGGGTAAAGCGGCACCGTTTCGGGCAAATAGCCCACCCGCCGCCGGACCTCCAGCGATTCGGCGACCACATCGTAACCGGCGACATACGCCTCGCCGTCCGTGGGCGGCATATAACCCGTCAGGATGCGCATGGTGGTCGTCTTGCCAGCGCCGTTCGGCCCCAGGAAGCCCACGATCTCGCCCTGCTTCGCCTCGAAAGTCAACGCGTCGATCGCCCGACGACTGCCGTAATCTTTGGTTAATTTGCTGACACGGATCATTCGGTCTCCTTTGCGTAAACTGACGAAAGAAAAGGCACAGCAGCCGGACGGCGGCGGTGCCAGAATATTGGAATGACCGAATAACACTATACAAAAAATCAGAGGCAAAGTCAAGCAGTATTGCAAACTCTAATGAAACTTTAATAATCGACAACTGAAACCGTTCAAGATGGGCGCAAGGAATATGCCATCCAAACGCCATCCAACCCGAAATATTGCCGTCAGATTGCTTTTCGTGTACACTTCCAGACACATTTCATTACACATGGAGACAACATGGCATATCGATATATCATCATCGGCGCCGGACGGCAGGGGACAGCCGCGGCATACGACCTGGCAAAATTCGGGGAGGCCAGTCAAGTCATTTTGGTGGACAATCGTCTGGACGCGGCCCAGCGCGCCGCGGCGCGCGTCAACCGGCTGATCGGCCGCGAAGTGGCATCCGCTGTCCAGGCGGACGCGTCGGACGCCGCCGGGCTGGATTCCATCCTGGCTGGTGCAGACGTCGCCCTGAGCGCCGTCCCGTACTACTTCAACCTGGAGATCAGCAAAGCCTGCATTCGGGCGGGCGTCAGCCTGTGCGACATGGGCGGCAACACGGACGTGGTCTGGTCGCAACTCGACCTGGACGCCGAAGCACGCGCGGCAGGCGTGAGCATCGTCCCCGACTGCGGCATGGGGCCGGGACTGATCAACCACATGGGCGTCTACGTCATGGACTTGCTGGACGCGCCGCGCGAAGTCTATCTCTACGACGCCGGCCTGCCGCAAGACCCCACCCCGCCCTGGAACTACATCTCCACCTTCCACGTCAACGGCCTGACCAACGAATACGACGGCCAGGCGACCTTCATCCGCAACGGGAAGATCGTCAAAGTGGACACCTTCACCGAACTGGAGATGATGGATTTCCCGCCGCTGGGCGAAATGGAAGCCTTCGTTATTTCGGGCAGCATGTCCACCACGCCGGATACCCACCTGGGCAAACTGGAGCGCTATGAAAACAAGGTGCTGCGCTACCCCGGCCACTTCCACACCTTCGAGGCTTACAAGCGTCTGGGACTCTTCTCCGAAGAACCCATAAACGTGGACGGCCAGCCGGTCATCCCGCGCCGCCTTTATCACACGCTGCTGGAGCCGAAAATCCGCGCCGAGTTCGTCAAAGACATCTGTGTGATGCGCGCCATCGGCGTCGGCGAGAAGGACGGGGCAGAGGCCAAAGTGACCGTTGACCTGATCGACCGCTATGACGACGAGACCGGCTTCACCGGCATGGAGCGGCTGACCGGCTGGCACTGCGCCATCATGATGGGCTTCCAGGCGCGCGGCGTGATCGGCCCCGGCGCGCACCGCATGGAATCCGCCGTCCCCTCGGCAGACGTGATGGAAGCCGTCCGTCAGCGCGGCATCCCGTTCGAGACCCGCTGGGAATAAAAGGGCACGCAGCATGTGCCCGGGGACAAGGCGTCTGGCGCATCAATTGAGCCGCACAAGAAGTCCGACAATAGGCGTCCCAAAAAAACTCCGCAAACACGATGGGACAAAAAAGAGCCGGGCAGACCAGATTGGTCTGCCCGGCGAAAATAGCAAAAAAAGGAGGGATTAGAGAACAGAGGCCTGCTTCAGCGCATCTTCCAGCTGCTCCAGGGAAGCCGGCTTGATGATCATGCCCTGCGCGCCGCCCTTCATGACGCGCTGCCTCGTCTCCGGTTGATCGTCCGACGTGATGACCACCACCGGCACCGACACCAGCCGCGGCTCGCGGCGCAAATACGCCAATATCTCCAGCCCGTCCACGCCCGGCATGTTGACGTCCAACAACACCAGATCGGGGATCGTATTGCTCAGAATGGACATCGCGGGGCTCGCCCCGTACGCGGCGCGGGCCGAGAGACCCAATACCTCCAACATCTGAACCAGCGCATCGGCTGTCCCTCGATTGTCATCAATTACAAGTGCATTCGTCATTAGCTAACCTCCGCGACAAGTGTTCCCATTGAGCCGACATCATATCCGGGCATCGCTGCCACTGCTTTGCGAAAAACCGCATCATCCAAGATTTCAAACAGCGGCGCCAACAATTCGTTACGGGCGTAAATCTGCGGGATGACCAGATCGTAACGTTCCTGAAAAAGCGGAACAAAATCCAGGTCGAGCGCCCGCGCGGCGGCCGCGATCCCCAGTCCGCAATCCGCACGCCCCGAAGCCACAGCGGCTGCCACGCCCAAGTGTGTATATTCTTCCTGATTGTAGCCTAAAATTAATTTTGGGGCTATCCCCATTAAGTTCAAATGATAATCCAGCAGGACGCGCGTCCCCGCGCCGCGCTGCCGGTTGACGAACGTAATCCCGGGCCGGGTCAAATCGTCCAGCCCGCGAATGTTTTTCGGGTCGCCCTTCCGGACGATCAGGCCCTGCTCCCGCTTAACCAGCGTCACCACCCGGACAGGCGTTTCCGGCAAATACCGATGGATATACGCAAGGTTGTATTCGCCTGTCTCGGGTTCGAGCAAATGCGACCCAGCCAGATGCGCCTCGCCGCGCCGCAGCGCGACCAGCCCGCCCAGCGACCCGACGTTCGCCGAGACCAGCCGCCGCCCGCGTTCAGACAGGAACTGGGCCAACAGATCGAGGGTCATGTCGTGGGAACCGATGCAAAAGATGGTGCGCTCCAGGTCGGCCCTCGAGCGGTAGAGGTGCACGTCCACGAGCGCGCCGGCTTCCACGCCCTGCGTACCGCGCGGCAGGACAACCAGCCCGTCGGCGCGGACAAGGGACGTGATCACCCCGGCCCCGCGTGCGAGCGGCGCGGCCAACATCTTCCCGCCGACACGGCCGACCGCCACGCGGATGTAGTCATCGTCGCCGCCCGGCGAGACGGTTTTGCGCGTCAAGCGGGCAGACACCACCTCCGCTTCGTTGGGTCTGCGCCCCAGCCATTTTGCCAGCAGCGGCTCGACGAATATCTCGCCCGTCAGCGCGGCAGAGACCGGGTAGCCGGGAACGCCAATGATCGGAACTTGGGAATTGGGAATTGGGAATTGGGGATTGGGGATTGCCCGCCCAGCTTCCGATCCCCGATTGACCATTCCCAATATCACCGGATGCCCCGGCCTGACGGCCACGCCATGCACCAACAGCGTGCCCAGTTCCTCGACCACCTTCGCCGAAAAATCTTCCGCCCCCGCCGACGAACCGGCGTTAAGCAGGATCAGGTCATGCTCGCGAGATGCTTCCTCCACGCGAGCGCAAATCGCGTCAAAGTTGTCCGGCGTGATGGGGTAACGCCTCGCCTCCCCACCCCAGGCGCGGATCTGCGCGGCCAGCACCAGCGAGTTGTATTCCAGAATATCGCCGGGCTTCAAGTCGCTGCCGATGGGGACCAGTTCCGTGCCGGTCGGCAGGATGGCAACGCGCGGCTTGCGAGAAACCATGATTTCGGTATGTCCCGAAGCCGCGATCGCGCCCAAATCCACCGGGCGCAAGATGTGTCCCGCAGGCAGAACAAGCTGCGTGGCGACGATGTCCTCCCCCAGCGGACGGACATGTGACCAGGGCGTCACCGCGGCGCGGATGCGAATCGTCTCCGGCTCACGGATGGCGGATGTGATCTCGCCGTCCGCATCGAGGGCTTCGGTGTCTTCGATCATGATGACCGCGTTGAAGCCCTCCGGCAGCGGGTCGCCGGTATCCACGTACTGCGCCTGCGCGCCGACGTCGAGAGTCAGCGGCGCGGTCAGCGTCGCGCCGACGGTCTCCTCCGCGCGGACGGCGAATCCGTCCATCGCGGCGGCGTGATAATGCGGCGAGGAGGTCTTCGCCCAGATCGGCTCGGCGAGGACGCGCCCGATGGCATTTTCGTCGAGGGGAATTATTTCGGAGCCCAGCACACGCCAGAGACCGGCATCTTCGAGCGCCGCTTTGAGCGCGGCCCGGGCTTTGTCGAGGGGAATATCGTGGAGGTATATGGACATGAGGCTAGCTTTCCCTTATTCTCCCTTCGCCCAGACCTGCGCTTCGCTCAGGTCTGCCCCTCTCCCAATTCCGGGAGAGGGGACGGGGGCTGGAATCAG
>JAADGN010000139.1 GCA_013152325.1 Chloroflexota bacterium | reverse complement strand
GTTCTCAACTTTCCAATCTCCCAATCTTAAAATCCGCGAGCAATAGCTGGGCTTATCTCCGCGTCGCGGATGGGAACCTGCGTCTTGCCCATGCCGACCAGCTTCATCTCGATCTCTGGTGGCGGGGGGAGAATGTCGCCCTCGACCCCGGAACTTATCTCTACAATGCCGCGCCGCCTTGGGATAATCCCTGGCCTGCAACACAATTTCACAACACTGTCACTGTCAACGGTCTCGACCAGATGACTCGCGCCGGCCGCTTCATGTACCTCGATTGGGCGCGCGGATGCGTCCTCGAGCAGTCTCCGCAGCGGATTGTTGCCGAGCATAATGGCTATCGCAAATTGGGCGTTACCCATCGCCGTGCGGTCAGCTTTGCGCAAAACACGTGGCGTATCGAGGATGACCTGATCCCTGATTCCTTGTTACCCCGCACCTTTCGTTTACATTGGCTGCTCCCTGACTGGGAATGGGAGATAGGGGACAGCCATGAGAGAGTGGAGATCAGTTTGAAGTTGCCGTACGGGTTGGTCAAAGTCGTGATCGGCGGCCGGTGGTTGGCAGTCAGCCTCGCTCGTGCGGGCAGATTGGTCTACGGCGCAGGCGACGTCCTGCCCACGCGCGGCTGGGTTTCGCCGACGTATGGCGTCAAAAAGCCGGCCCTGTCATTCACGATGGAAACAATTTCATCCGATGCAGTAAAATTCATCTCTGAATTCATCTTTCCCGACCTGTAATTTTCCAGCTTACACCTGCAACCCTTATGCACATCCTTATCATCCATCAAGCCTTCGCGGCCCTCAACGAACCCGGCGGGACTCGCCATTACGAACTGGCGCGCTATCTTGTCCGGCGCGGTCATCGGGTGACGATCATCGCCAGCCCGGTCAGTTATATTACCGGCGCGGCACAGGACGAAAAACACCCCTTTTTGAAGCGTGAACAGCCTGAACAGGGGATTACCATCTTGCGCGCCTACGCGTATCGCGCCCATCACAAATCCTTCGTGCATCGCGTTTTTGCGTTTGTCTCGTTCATGATCTCGTCGTTTATCGTCGGCCTGGGCGTGAAGGACGTGGACCTGGTCTGGGGCACATCGCCGCCCATCTTCCAGGGTTGGACGGCCTGGCTGCTTGCACGGTTGAAGCGCGTCCCGTTCCTGTTTGAAGTGCGGGATTTGTGGCCGTATTTCGCCGTCGCGGTGGGAGTGCTGACCAACTCAACGTTGATCCGGATGTCTGAATGGCTGGAACGTTTCCTGTACCGCGGCGCGGCGCGGGTGATGGTCAACAGCCCGGGGTTTGTGGAGCATGTCAAACGTCGAGGCGCGGCGCGGGTGGAACTTGTCCCCAACGGAGCGGACTCAGGGATGTTTGATCCCGCCGGGGAAGGGGAATCCTTCCGCCGATCCCATCATCTCGAAAACAAATTTGTCGCGCTCTACGCCGGGGCGCATGGCATGTCCAATGATTTGGGTGTGGTGCTGGAAGCGGCTCGATTGTTGCAGGATGAGCCGCGCATACGGATCGTGCTGCTGGGCGACGGGAAGGAGAAGGCCCATTTGCAGGCACGGGCTGCCGGGATGGGTTTGAAGAATGTGATCTTTTTGCCATCGGTGCCGAAGAGCGAAATGGCCGCCGCGCTGGCCGGGACGGATGCCTGCATCGCTATTTTGAAGCCTATCGAGGCTTACAAGACGACCTACCCAAACAAGGTTTTTGATTATATGGCTGCCGGACGGCCTGTGGTTTTGGCGATTGACGGCGTTATTCGCGACGTGGTCGAGGCCGCAGGATGCGGGATTTTTGCCGCGCCGGGCGACCCCGCCGCGTTGGCGGATGCGATCAGGAGCCTGGCAGAGAATCCTGAGCGCAGCCGGGAAATGGGCATGAGGGGGCGGCGTTATGTGGAGCAGCATTTCGACCGCGCTGCGCTGGCGGAGAAATTGACGGGAATTTTGGAAGAGATGGTGGGATAGGCCTGTGAATTTATCTGGGCCGAAAGGGAACAGCTATGACGAAAACCACATCTTTTGAGCGTGTCTGGCATCCGCGCGAATGGAAATACGCGCTTGTCGTCTATTTTGTGATGTTTCTCCTGATCTGGGGGTGGATGTGGGTGGTTGGGCAGGTATACGCTGTAACTATGTCGCCTGATCCAATTTCGCATCCGTACATGGGGGTTGCGCGTGAGACGAATTCCTGGCTTGAAGTCTGGCAGCGATGGGATACCTTGCAGTATCAGGCCATTGCCGAGCGCGGTTACCAGGCTTTTGATTCCGCGCTTTTTGTGCCGCCGCTGTATCCGCTTTTAATGCGCGGCGTGGCGGCGCTGGTTGGGAACAATACGCTGCTGGGCGGGTTTATCGTTTCGAATATCTTCTGTTTGGCCGGTTTAATGGCTTTTCAGCGTCTCGTGGTTCATGAATTTGGAAGCCTTGCGGCTGGACGACGCGCGGTGCTGTACATGGTCTCATTCCCAACCGCTTTTTTCTTGTTCGCGGCTTATACGGAATCGCTGTTCTTTTTGGGGGCGGTGCTTTGCTTGTGGTACTTGCGGCAGGAAAAATGGTTGGCCGCCGGGATATGGGGAGCGGTGGCCGCGTTGTCGCGTTTGCCGGGCGTGCTGATCGCGATCCCGGCGGTGTTTGTGGTTTGGCGGAATTGGCGCAAGACGCGAGGCTGGTTTCCCTGGATTACGCCGATATTGATTTCGGGTGCGGCTGCGATTTTGCCTCTTTACGCCTGGCTTGGGCTGGGGCTTTCACCGTTGGCCCCCGTCGCGACACAAAGCAGCCGTTTTCACGGCGGGTTGACGTGGCCGGGGCTAAGTCTGTTGGCGGCCATCAAACAGATTTGGCTGGGCATTTATCCGATCACGAATTTTTTCGATCTGTTTTTTACCGTGTTGTTTATTGCCGGGACAATCGCTGTTTGGAAAAGGATGCCGCGGCTTTATGGCGTTTACTGTTTGTCGTTTATGGGACTTTACGTTGTGCGCATAGCTGCCGTGTATCCGCTGTTGAGCATGGCGCGTTACGTACTGGCGCTTTTGCCCGTCTTTATGCTGGCTGCGCAGTGGGGCAAAAACCCCTGGGTCAATCGGGCGATTTTGTACACATCCTGGATTGGGTTACTGTTTCTTTCCGGGCAGTTTGCAGTTTGGGGATGGGTGGGGTGAATGGGCATGATCACGGAACAAAAAACGTCCATCCAGCGTCTTTGCACCATAGCGAAGACGTTTTTTGTTTGTCCAATATGCTGGAGGAGAAAATGAAAAAGCAAACCATCCTTGTCATTGTTTTGTTGGCCGTCGTATTGCTGGCAGCCTGTGGGCCAAAAGCAGCCAGTACGTCTCCTGCTGAACCGTTTATGGGAGAGCCCGCCGCCGAAGCGCCCATGTTGGGCGCGCCGGCGGAGAAAGGCGAATCAGGAGGTATGCCTATGCCTGCGCCGCTGCCGACCGCGATGGCAGTGGCGGCTGACGCAGCCTCCGGTACGACTTCGTCCAGTGAGACACTGGATATTGCCGCGGCCTCGGCGCCGCGTGCCAACCGCAAGATCATCAAAAATGCCGAGATCAAATTGATGGTGGCCGACACCGACGTTGCGATAGACCGCACCACGCAGGTCGTCGGGGACATCGGCGCGTATATCATCAGTTCACGCATCTGGTACCAGTCGTACTACGGAAAGAACTACAAATACGCCGCCATTACTATGGGCGTGCCGGTAGACCAGTTTGAGACGGCGTTGCGACGCCTGCGCGCCCTGTCGGTGCAGGTGCTGGACGAGACGGCCTCCGGGCAGGATGTCACTGACCAGTACGTCGACCTGCAATCGCAGTTGGGCAACCTGGAAGCGACGCGCGACCGCATCCGCACATTCCTCGAACAGGCGACCACGGTGGAAGAATCGTTGCGCGTCAATCAGGAACTGTCTGAGATCGAGCGGCAGATCGAGGAGATACAGGGCCGCATGAACTATCTCTCCGACCGCTCGGCTTACTCGACCATCACGGTTAATCTCGAACCGGAACTGCCCGAGATCATGACGCCCACGCCGACGCCAACTGCCACGCCGAAGCCCTGGGATCCAAACAGGACGTTTGACAGCGCCCGCCGTACGGTGACTTCTGCGTATCAAAGCATATTTGACCTGGCAATCTGGCTCTTTGTGGTCGTGCTGCCGATTTTCGGCCCGCCCGTGCTGCTTCTGTGGGTCGTCTGGCGGCTGGTCGATCGCCGCACGAGACGCCCATCTGCTGGGGAGGAAAAAGAAGAGTGACCATTTGCTGACGCGGTCTGGGTGAACGAAAATAACGTCGGGATGGCGGGGAGTCCGCTGTCCCGACGTTGTTTTGACGATTTTGATTTTACACGGGTTTTACAAGTACGTAATGGGGGTGCAAAGGCCGGGGGATACAATCGGTCAGAAGACAAGAATTTAGTTGGTATTACGAATCGTGATAAGGAGATTCCAGTGACAGCGAAAATTACCCGCCGTGACTTTCTCAAGACTTCCGGTTTGCTGGCGGCCGGGATGGCGTTGGCCGCCTGCCGGCCGCAAGTTGAGACGGAGATGGCTGCGCCGGTTGGGCCATCCCCGCCGCAAACACCGTGGCCGACGACTGTACCTGCCGACGAGGCCCTGCTTGCGCATACGCTGCGTCGTATTTCGTGGGGGCCTACGCCGGAGATGTTCGAACGCGCACGCAGTTTGGGCCTGGATGCTTATATTGAAGAGCAGCTCCATCCTGAAACGCTCGACGACAGCGAGGTCGAAAGCCTGCTCGATAATTTCGAGACGCTGACGATGACGCCCGGTGAGCGCGATGAGTTGGAGAAGCGCGCCCAGCCAATTCAGGAATTGATCGGTGCGACGCTCCTGCGGCAGTGGCGCAGTCCGCGTCAGTTGTATGAAGTGGTCGTGGATTTTTGGTCGAATCACTTCAACATTTTTATAGGCAAAAACCAATGCCGCGTGTTGAAAACGGATGACGACCTGGACGTCATCCGCCCGAACGCGCTGGGCAAATTTGCCGACCTGCTCTCCGCGTCGGCGCACAGCCCGGCCATGCTGGTCTATCTGGATCAGGCCAGCAGCGGCAAGAGAGCGCCAAACGAGAATTACGCCCGCGAGTTGATGGAACTGCACACCATCAGCGTCGACGGCGGCTATTCCCACGACGACATCATCGAAGTGGCGCGCGCATTCACCGGTTGGAGCGTTGCAGGAAGGCGCGATGTTTTAAGGAAAGCGGGTTCTTTTTTGTTCCGGCGGCAGATGCACGATGACGGCGAAAAGCGGGTGATGGACCTCGCAATTCCCGCCGGCGGCGGCGAAGAGGACGGTCAGATGATCCTCGACTATCTGGGGCATCACGAGATGACGGCCCGGTTCATCAGTACCAAACTGGCCCGCCGCTTCGTCGCCGACGAGCCGCCCGCGTCGCTGGTGGCAAAATTAAGTCAGACCTTCACGGAGAGCGGCGGCGATACGCGTGAGATGCTGCGCGTTTTGCTTCGCTCTGACGAATTCAGGAATTCGGCCGGGCAGAAGGTCAAACGCCCGCTGGAGTTCTTCATCTCGGCGCTGCGTGTCACCAACGCGCGGATTGGCAGTCGTTCTCGTGCGCTGGTCGATTACCTGCGCCAATTGGGACAGGTGCCCTTTTTCTGGTCTCCGCCGACAGGATACCCTGACACCGCCGACTGGTGGATGACGACCAGCGGCCTGCTCGGACGCTGGAATTTTGGCCTGCTCCTGGCTGCGGGCATGATCCGGGGCGCAGAGGTGGATCTCGAGTCCCTGACTGCGGATGCCGCCTCGCCCCGGGACGTGGTGGACGTGCTCAGTATCCGCTTCCTGGGCGAAAAACTGCCCGATGACGCCCGCGATATTTTGATTGATTTTGCTTCCCAGGGCGACCTGGGTGACAACCTGGCTGGTGTGGCCGGACTGATTATGGGGTCGCCGCACTTCCAGGTACGATGACGGAGGCAGAGATGACAACAAAACTTTCCCGCCGCGATTTTCTAAAAGTTTCCACGCTTTTGGGCGGTCTGACCCTCGCACCCGATTTGCCAGGCTGGATGCCGCGTATGGCGTTCGCTCCGGCGGGGGTCGAACCCGCGGGCGACATTTTGGTGACGGTCTTTCAGCGCGGCGCGATGGACGGCTTGAATGCGGTCATCCCGCATGGCGAGAGCAATTACTATGATCTGCGCAAGACCCTGGCCATTCCGGAACCTAAACCCGGCGACGACCAGACGGGCATTGATCTGGACGGTTTCTTCAGCCTGCACCCATCCCTGCGCCCGCTCAAGGATTTGTGGGATGACCAGGCGCTGGCCATTGTCCACGCGGTCGGCTCGCCCGATCCGACCCATTCCCACTTCGATGCCATGGACTACATGGAGCGCGGCACGCCGGGCGAGAAGAAGATCACCACTGGCTGGATAGGCCGTCATTTGCAGACCGCTCCCTGGCAGAACGATTCGCCTTTCCGTGCGATTGGCATGGGCGGCATCATGCAGGCTTCGCTGCGCGGCCCCGTGCCGGTTGCCACGCTGCGTTCCATCGCCGATTTTCACTTGCAAGGCCGCCCTGAAGACCTTGAACGGCTGCGGCGGAATCTGGCCTCGCTCTATAGCGCCGGCTCCGCCCTCGATGCGGAGGCGGTCGAGACCTTTTCCGCGGTGGATTTGCTCAGCAGTATTGATGTTTCGACGTATGCGCCAGAAGGCGGCGCAGCATATCCGGACACCGAATTTGGCCTGGCGCTGCAACAGGTGGCGCAGATCGTCAAAGCCGAGATTGGCATGGAAGTGGCCTGCGTGGACATCGGCGGCTGGGATACACACAACCAGCAGGGCGTTCTGACCGGGACCATGCCTGCTTTGCTGGACGAATTGGCGACAGGCCTGGCTGCCTTTTATCATGATTTGGGCGAACGCGCCGAGCGTGTCACGCTGGTGACCATGTCGGAGTTTGGACGCCGCGCTTACGAGAATGGCAGCGGCGGGACGGACCACGGTCATGGCAACCTGATGTTTGTCTTGGGCGGGAACGTCAACGGCGGCAAGGTCTACGGGGAGTGGCCGGGGTTGGCCGAAGAGCAGCTCTATGGCCCCGGCGACCTGGCCGTCACGACCGACTTCCGCGATGTGCTGGCCGAGATCGTTCAGAAGCGGTTGGCAAATCCCAACCTGGAAGAAGTCTTTCCAAATTACCCGGCATGGAAAAATCTGGGTGTGGTGGTTGACGGCGGGTAACGCCAAATCTCCCGCAGGTCTCGAACCTGCGGGAGATTGAATACTGCCGGTTGTATTCCGGTGTTGAATGCCCGCTTGCAAATCGCTGGCGGGTGTTTACAATTATGGTATATTGATTGCTCCCGACAGCGTCCCGGATGTGGTAGATTATACGGATGATGCGGACAAATACCAAACGTACAAGGATATTTTATGTCTGTCTTTGATGGCAAGCGCCTGACCAACGAAACTTTCAAACTGGATATCGAGCGCATGCGTCGCGGCTGGTATTCGGACAAATATTTTGCCAACATCGACCACATGTTGACCACGTTGACCGCCGAGCGCTATCTTTATGGCGGCAGGCCGCCGCGCTTGCCGGAGGGCGTCCCTGCGGAGGGAATTCCCATTGGCGAGATGGAAGTGGAGATGCAGTGGTTCACGCGCCGCCCGGGGACGACCATCATCGTCGGTGTGGACAAGGCGCTGACCATGCTGCGTCACTGCACCGGATATTGGGAGGGGGACGCGTTTACCGAGACGTGGGACAGCCTGGAGGTTTGGGCTGTGCATGATGGCGCCTTGGTGCATTATGACGGCGATCCGGCCAACATCAAACCCGTGTTGAAGGTGCGCGGTCGCTACCGCGATTTTGCCTTGCTGGAAACGCCGACCCTCGGCATCCTGACCCGCGCCAGCCGCGTCGCCACCAACGTTTACGAGACCCTGATCGCGGCGCGCGGCAAGCCGGTGCTGTTCTTCCCGGCGCGCTTCGATCTGCACGAAGTCCAGGCCGCGGATGGATATGCCTATGACATCGCGGTGCAGCGCTTCAACCAGGACTATGCCCGGAAACTGCGCCCTTTCATCTCCACCGACGCGCAGGGCGACTGGTGGGAGGGCGCAGGCGGCGGGACGATTGCCCACGCGGCCATCGCCTGTTTCCTGGGCGATACGGCGGAGGCAATGCTGGCTTTTGCGCACACGCTGCCGCCATCGGTGCCGCGTATCGCGCTGGTGGATTTCAACAACGACAGCGTGCGCGATACGCTCACTGTTTGCAAGGCCATGTTTGCCCGCTATCGCGAGCTGACGGAAGCCGGAGACGAAGCCGAAGCCGGGAAATATCGTCTCTTCGGCGTGCGCCTGGATACCAGCGGCAGTGTGCGAGACGTCTCTGTGCTGCCGCTGGGCGACCCCATGCTGGATTTGGGCGTCACGCCGCGGTTGGTTTTCAACGTCCGCAAGGCGCTGGATTCCGCCTGGGAAGCGTGGGACCTGCCCTCGTCCTGGCGCGAGCGGGCGCGGGAATATTGTCAGCGGGTGAAGATCGTCGTCTCCGGCGGGTTTAATCCGCAGAAGATTCGCCGCTTCGAGAAATTGTCCGTTCCGGCGGATATTTATGGCGTGGGATCATCCCTGTTCGACAACCACGGGCCGACAGTGACCGATTTCACGGCGGACGTGGTGCGCGTCAAGGTGCGCGGCGAGTGGGTGGAGATGGCGAAGGTTGGGCGCAAGCCGTGCGACAACCCGGATTTGGAACGGGTGCAATAAAACCCTCTCTCGAGTTGCGAATAACCTGCAGGAGCTTCTGTCTTTTTACAGATGGAAGGTTTGTACCAGCGAGACCTCGGCTTCCCCCTCGTCAATGGAGGCCATCACTTCGACGTAAGGCTCAAGCCCGGAGCCGCGCAGCTTTTCCTTGAGCAATGAGTCCAGTTGAAAGATGCCCGCCGAATTACGCAGCGTAATGCGCACCTGCACCGGCTTCTCTTCGCCCTCCCCAATCTCCACATTGTCCACCGCCATCGCCGAGACCGAGTGGATGTTCACCGCGCCCTGCTCGAAGGGGATGCGGGAACGCCCTTTCGCCATATCCAGAGCGTCTGCAACGCGCACCACGCCGGCCTCCAGCGTGAGCGGTTTCCCGTCCCGGCGATGGGCGATGATGGCATGCAGGATCTCGGATTGCAAAATGGCACGGCGTTCCACGTCGGGATAAGCAGCGGCCAACAGGGCAGGCAATTTGCGGTCGGCGATGATCAGGCTGTATTCCTCGTGGTTAGTGCGGTGGATGCTCATGCCCACATCGTGCAGCAGCGAGGCCAGCACCACCACGACCTCGGCGTCGTCCGCCGTCAGGCCGTGGTCTTTGACGATGTGGGGCTCGATGCTGCGCCCGACCAGAATGCGCAGCATCCGCAGGGCCATATTGGCGATAATCTGCATGTGCACCGGCCCATGGTCGGACATCTCCAGGCGGGTCACGGCGTTGACGTTCTGGCAATGCCAGAGGGCGTAGAGTTCCTCGTCGGCTTGGACAGCTTCCATCACCTTTTGCAGGGTGAGGTTGTGGCGGGTAGGCACATGCACATGCACCCGCTCTTCGGGCGCGTGCAGACCGACTTCGGATGGTTGTTTGTTCGTCATGGTGGGTACTTTCTCAAAGCATGAAGGGCGGCTCAGTGTCAGCCTGATTGGCGAAATCGGTGAGCGAGGCGAGCACGCGCTGGTAAATGGAGTCCCGCACGCGGCGAAAGATGGCCATGCGCTCCTCTTCCGTGCCGACGGCTTTGGCCGGGTCGGGGAAGCCCAAGTGTACGCGCTGCCCTTTTCCCAGCCAGACGGGACAATTTTCTGCGGCGTCGTCGCAGACGGTGACAACCAGATCGAAACCCATCTCATGAAATTGGTCAACGTGCTTGGATTGACCGTCATGCGTGATGCCGATCTCTGCCAATGCTTGCAAAGCCATTGGGTGGACATGGCCCGATGGCTGTGTCCCGGCGCTGAACGCCCGCCAGCGGTTTGCCAGGCGGGCGTTAACGATGGCTTCGGCCATTTGTGAGCGGCAGGAGTTGCCGGTGCACAGAAAAAGTACCCGCTGTGTTCGCTTCATCTCAGGGGGCGATCAGTTCGTCGTCAGAGACGTCGATCTCTTTCAATTCGCCGGTGGCGACGAAAATCGCCCGTTCACAGATGTTGGTGACGCGATCGGCGACGCGTTCCAGGTTGTGGGCGGCCCATAGCAGCCAGTTGGCGCGTTCGATTGCTTTCGGGTCTTGGATGACGAAGGTCATCAACTCACGGTAAATCTGGTTGTAGAGCGCGTCCACCTCGTCGTCTTCTTGTGGGATGGTGCGAGCTGTTTCCACATCTTCATGGATAAAAGCCGTCAGGGCGCGGTGGAGCATATCAACGTCTTTTTCCGCCATGCGCGGCAGGTCGATCAGCGGTTTGAGCAGCGGTTGTTCGCCCATCAGGATGTTGATCTTGGCGATGCCCTTGGCGTAATCGCCCATGCGTTCCAATTCGGAGATGATTTCCATCATCGAGGCCAGCAGACGCAGGTCGTGCGCCATGGGCTGCTGCGTAGCGATGGCGATCATGATGGCGTTCTCGATCTCAAAGCGTTTGGCGTTGACCAGTTGGTCGCCTGTGTAGATGCGGCGCGCGGCCTCGATATCCCTTGTTTTCAGGGCCTCCACCGAGTCCAGGATAGCCTGCTCCACCATGCTTCCCAGCACCAAGACATCATCCTTAATTTTTTGAATCTCGTGTTCAAAGGTTTTGCGTGGCATACACACCTCTTTTCTCGTTGTTTTCTATTATAACGTTTAAACGCGTCAACATTCCAGCGTTTAACGTTATCCGAATCGCCCGGTGACGTAATCTTCAGTGCGTTTGTCCTTGGGCATGGTGAAGATCACTTTCGTGTCGGTATATTCGATGACTGTCCCCGCGCGGCTGTCGCCGGTCAGCATCATCATGGCGGTATAGTCGGAAACACGGGCGGCCTGTTGCATGTTGTGGGTTACGACCGCAATCGTGTAGTCTTTTTTCAACTCTTGCATCAACTCCTCGATTTTCAGGGTCGCGATCGGGTCGAGCGCCGAAGCG
Source organism: Chloroflexota bacterium (assembly GCA_013152325.1). Lineage (GTDB taxonomy): Bacteria > Chloroflexota > Anaerolineae > Anaerolineales > Villigracilaceae > Desulfolinea. Next base: position 45,596 of record JAADGN010000139.1, on the reverse strand, counting down.
GGTTCGTCCATCAGGATGACCTCCGGTTCGACGGCAATGGCGCGCGCGATGCAGAGACGTTGCTGCTGCCCGCCGGAAAGCGAAAGGCCGGATTGGTCGAGCTTGTCCTTGACCTCGTCCCATAACGCGGCGCTGCGCAGGGAGCGTTCGACCAACTCGTCCATGTCGCCCTGGTAGCCGTGAATGCGGGCGCCCCAGGCGACGTTTTCGTAGATGCTCTTGGGGAAGGGATTCGGTTTCTGGAAGACCATCCCGATGCGGTAGCGGACTTCAATCGGGTCCACGTCTGGCGCGTAGAGATTTTGGGAGTCGAACAGCACTTCGCCTTCCACGCGCGTACCGGGGACGAGTTCGTTCATCCGGTTGAAGGCCCGCAGGAGCGTGGACTTTCCGCATCCTGAGGGGCCGATGATGGCCGTGATTTTGTTGCGTTCGATCTTCAGGTTGACGTCCGTCACCGCCTTGAAATCATCGTAGAAGATGTTCAGGTCACGGACTTCGAACACATAGGGATTCTTTGAAATAACAGCTTGGGACATTAAAGCCTCCGACTAAAACGGTTGCGCAGCAAAACTGCGCTTGCATTCAAGGTGAGCAGCAGGGCGAGCAAAACGAGAATGGCTGCCGCGGCGATGTTGCGAAATTCGGCCTGTGGACGCGCCGTCCACTGATAGATCTGGATGGGGAGTGTGGTGAATTTGGAAAAGGGGCCGTCCGGGTCAAAGGTGATGAAGGTGGATGCTCCGACGACCACCAGCGGCGCGGTCTCTCCAACAGCGCGCGAAACAGCCAGGATCGCGCCGGTCAGAATGCCGGGCAGGGCGCTGGGCAAGACGTGATGCCAGATGGTCTGCCAGCGGGTGGCGCCCAGCCCCAGGCTGGCCTGGCGCAGCGAACCGGGCACAGCGCGGATGGCCTCCTGGGCGTTGATGATGATCAGGGGCAGGATCAGCAATCCCAAAGTCAGGCCCGCGGAAAGGATCGTCCGTCCGTTGGCCGTCGTTGCATCTTTTACGTAGCCGAAAAGCGCGCCGCTGGTGAGAGGCTCCAGCAGCCGTACGAAAATTGCCAGCCCCAGAATGCCGTAAATAATGGAAGGCACACCGGCCAGGTTGTTGATGTTGGTCTGGATGATGCGGTTGAGCGGGGTGTCGATGGTGTATTCTTCGAGATAGATGGCCGCCCCCACACCAACCGGGAAGGCGAACAGGAGGGTGATAAGAATCGTCCACAGCGAACCGAGAATGGCAGTACGCACCCCGGCGAATTCCGGCTTGGAGGATTGGGGCGTGGTGAGAAATTGCGACGTCAACCAGGAGCGGAAGAAGATCCTGGCCTGGGGGTATTTTTCCGCCGCCTGGCGCATGATTTCGTCCCTGTGAGCCAGCGAATCGAAGAGCGTCCAGGTTTCGACAACTTGCGGCTGCACCACCCAGCGCATGACCAGATCATAGATTTCTTCGCGGCTGTATTCCTCCATCGGCTTCTCGCGTGCAAATTTGCGGAAAAGCCCTTCGGAGACGTGTTCTTGCAGGATATAGGTCAGATCCAGGGGATGAAGCTGCTCGAGGGGGATGCCGTTGATGGACAGGCTGGCCGGGTCAACTTTGTTTTCGATGGCCGCATAACCAAAAGCGGCATTGGCTACGTTGTACAGCAGCGCGCTCAAAGCGACAATGCCAATCAGGGTGGAAACCTGGAAGACGAGCAGCCAGACACGTCCGGCGCGGTGACGGGAATGTAAATGCGGCTGAAAGGCGTCTTTCTCCGCATCATGCGGGACTTGGGATGGCTTCCGTTTATTGAACATTTTCTTTTTCCTCGCAGTCAGCCTCCCGCCGGGTTAAAGCCGGCGGGAGGTCTCTCGCATCAATCGTAAACCTCGCGGAATTTCCGTACCACGCGCTGGCTGACGATATTCAGGCCCAGCGTGATGACGAAAAGCACCAAACCGATAGCAAAAATGCTGTTGTAATCAATCGAATCGTAAGACAGGTCGCCGCCGCTGATGCGGACGATGTGGCCGGTCATGGTTTCGGCGGATTTGAAGGGATTGAATGTGAAATTCGGCCCCGCGCCGGCCGCGATGGCGACGATCATCGTCTCGCCGATCGCGCGCGAAATGGCGACGATGAAGGCCGCCGTAATGCCCGAAATGGCAGCCGGCAGCACCACCTTGAGCGCGACCTCCAGCCGGGTCGCGCCCAGACCGTAAGCAGCCTGCCGCAGCGAGACGGGCACGGCCCGGAGGGCGTCTTCGCTCATCGAACTGACCAGCGGGATGACCAGGATGCCGATCACAATGCCGGCCGCGGCCGTGTTGTAGATTTCCACCACCCCTTTGCCGAAAACGGAACGGAGCAGCGGCGTCATGAAAGTCAGCGCGAAATAGCCATAGACGACGGTCGGGATGCCTGCCAGCACTTCCAGGATTGGTTTCAGCCAACTGCGTACGCGCTGTGAAGCGTATTCGCTCAGATAAATGGCGATGCTCAATCCCAGCGGCAGCGCGACCAGCATGGCCATCAGCGAGGTCATCAAGGTGGCGTTCAGCAAGGGCCAGATGCCAAAATTGCCGATTTGCGGTTCCCAGCGGGTCGTGGTGAAGAACTTGACCAGGCTGACGCGCCTGCTCTCGAAAATATCCAGCCCGGCGTTGTATGCGCCCGGTGTGGTATTTTGCAGACCGCGCGCCACCGTGACCTGGCCTCCTGCGACGGCGGTCACCTGCATGATTTCCTCGCTGATTTTGATGATTTCGCCGCTGTGCAGATCGCTGCCGCTTGAGTTGATGGTCAGGGTCAGGTCTTCGGGGCGAACGTCTGCCACGATTTGCTTGTTGGTGTTTTCCCACATTTGGCGGGTGAAAAAGTTGAGCGATTCTTTGCCCAATTCGTACACAATACCCACCGTTGTCAGAATGGACAACGCGGCGGCCAGGAACAGGAAACCCTGGATGAACCCCTCTCCGCGGCGCGGACGTTTGTGTAATTTGTTCATCGTTTGTCTTTCACTTCTGTTTTGCAGGGGGACAGGTCAGCATCTTTGTTTGCATGCTGACCTGTCAATTTCTACCCGACGGACAAGGAGTACTATTTACTGTCCCATCACATCCAGCCAGTTCTGGCGGGATTGATCGAGGGCTTCGTCGCTGGCGGGGAAGTAGCCGACATCCACGATCTCTTCATTGACGTAGGTCAGGAAGAAGTTGATGTAGGCGGCCACCTGTGGTTTTCCCTGCATGATGGCAGGATCGGAGTAGATGAAGAGCGGGCGGGCGAGGGGATAGGTCGCCGCGTCCACGCTCTCGCGGGAGGGGGTGACGCCTTCGATGGCGAGCACGTTGAGCTTGTCCGCGTTCTCGGCGTAGTACGCGAAGCCGAAGAAACCGATGGCGTAAGGCGAGCCTTCGATGCCCTGCACCAGAACGTTGTCGTCCTCGGAGAGCTGCGTGTTGGAGGCGGAAAGGATAGGCGCTTCGTCCTTGTTGAAGATCTCTTCGACGAAGTAGTCGAAAGTACCGGAGTCGGTGCCGGGAATGTAGCGCAGAATGGGCTCATTCGGCCAGGAGGGGTCAACATCAGACCATTTTTCGGCGGTCGAGAAAATCTGCGCCAGTTGCTCGAATGTGATATCCGTCAGGAAGTCGTTGTCTTTGGAGACGGTGACGGCCAGGGCGTCGGTGCCGACGCGGAACTCGACGGGGTCGCGGCCGATGCTCCGGCAGGATTCGACCTCGCTGTCCTTGATGGGACGGGAAGCGTTGGAGACGTCGGTCTCACCGGCGACGCAGAAGCGCTCGAAGCCCGCGCCGGAACCGATCGAGTCGATGGTGATCTGACCCGTAAAGCCTTCGTTCTGGAAACGTTCGGCCATGCGCTCGGCCAGCGGGAAGACGGTCGAACTGCCAGCCGATACGACGTCGCCGCTAACGGCGGCGGGGTCAACCGACGGGAGCATGCTGCTTCCGCTTGTGGCGGCAGATTCGCCCTCGGTCTGCGGGGCGGTTGTAGGCTGCGCCTGCGAGGCATCGGTCACCTGCGGGGCGGCCGTAACCTGCGGCGCGGCAGTCGGAGCCGACGGGCTGCAGGCAGCCAGGAGCATCGTGAGAGCAACCAACGATAAAACGAACGGACGTAATGTGCGAAACATATTTTCTTTTCTCCTTTTGTATGTGTTTATTACAACAGCGATAGTAACAAAAGGCTATTAAGGACAAGGGAAGAACAGGTTAACGATGGGTTAAATAGGCGGGCGGCGATCACCTTTGCTGGCCCAAACGAAAACCTCCCGCAGATTCAAAATCTGCGGGAGGCCGCAATACGAAGGCGGTGTGCCCCTTACTTTTCGTCGGGCGCAATCCCGTCGAGGCGTTCTTCCGGGCGATAGACTGGCACCCGCCGTTGGTATGTCTCCTGCATCAATGGGGAGGAGATGAGGAAATCGGCGGAAGTGCGGTTGGTCGCGATGGGGATGTTCCAGACCTGCGCGATCCGCAGCAACGCCTTGACGTCCGGATCGTGGGGATGCGGCTCCAGCGGGTCCCAGAAGAAAATCAGACAGTTGATCTCACCGGCGGCGATCTTCGCGCCGATTTGCTGGTCGCCGCCGAGGGGGCCGCTCTGCAGCTTCGTGATGGGCAGATTCAATTCCCGTTCCAGGAGCGTTCCGGTCGTGCCGGTAGCATAAAGATGATGGTGCGTCAGCGTGCCGCGATTGTAGTGCGCCCACGCCAGAAGGTCATTTTTCTTGTTGTCATGGGCAACCAGGGCGATGTGTTTCTTGGCTTGCAGGGGAATTTCTGTATATTCCATCGTTTTCTTCCTCTATTGGGAAATCGGAATGGTGAAGTAAATCGTACTGCCGGCGCCTTCCAGGCTTTCGGCCCAAATTTTCCCGTCATGGGCCTCGACGATGTGGCGGGCGATGGACAGTCCCAGGCCGGTCCCGCCGCTGGAGCGGGCGCGGTCGGTTTTGTAGAAACGCTCGAAGATGCGCGGCAGGTCGTCGGCGGGGATGCCCGCGCCGGTATCGCGCACGCCGAAGCGGACGACGCCGGAACTTGCCTCCGCCAAAAGGGTCACGACGCCGCCGGCAGGTGTGAACTTGATCGCGTTATGGATCAGGTTGACCAGCACCTGCCCCAGCCGCGCCGCGTCGGCGCGGACGGCTGGCAGGTTGGACGGACAGTCCACGTGCAGGGTGAGACCGGCGCGCTGGGCTTGCAGGCGCATCCGCTCTTCGGCCATCGAGAGCAGGTCGAGGGGTGCGACAGCGCGCTGGTCGAGCGTCATTTGGTCGGATTCGATGCGCGAGAGTTGCAGCAGTTCGGCTGCCATTTGGGCCAGCGCGTCCACTTCGGTTTCGATGCGTTTCAAAAAACGGTGCGCCGCGGGCGGGTCATCCAACGCGCCATCCTGCAGGGTTTCGGTCAGGGCTTTGAGCGACGCCAACGGCGTGCGTAATTCGTGCGAGAGATTGCTGATGAAGTCCTGCCGCACCGTTTCCAGGCGGCGGATGCGGGTCAGGTCCTGCGCCAGGAGCAGACTGCCGCCGGGGGTGTGACGGTCAGGGATGACGACCAGGTGCAGGTACTGCCTGCGGCGGGGGAGTTCCACCGAGGCGGTCTGGATTTCGCCCGTCTGCTGGGAGCGGCGCCAGGCCTGGACGAGTTCGTGGTGGCGCAACACCTCGGTCATCGACGCGCCCAGGCTGGTTTCCGCCCGCTCGAAGAGCCGCTCCGCGGCCGGGTTGACAAAGGTCACGCGGCCTGCTTCGTCCGTCATCAAGACGCCGTCGGTCATCTGCTCCAGCACGGCAGCCAGGCGGGCGCGCTCCGTGTCTATGGATGAAAGTTGGATGGTCAAGGTCGAAGCCAGCGAATTGATCGCGCTCGAAAGGTTGGCAAGCTCATCCACGTCTTCGATGAAATGGTCGCCATCCCGCGTCGCCGCGCGGACGCGCGCCGTCAGGTCGTCCAGGCTGCGGCGCAGACGGATGTAGCGCCAGGCGAGCCAGGTCGATCCCAACGCGAGGCTGAACGCAAGAATGACGAGCGGGATGGTCATGGTGCAGGTATTCTAACATCTCTCTTAACGAAAAAACCTCCCGCAGGTTCGAAACCTGGGGGAGGTTGCGGTTTACCCCTCGAAGCGATAACCGCCGCCGCGCACGGTGATGATGCGGGTTGGCTGGCCGGGATCGGGTTCGATCTTCTGACGCAGCCAGCGCACGTGGACGTCCACCGTACGGCTCGCGCCGACATAGTCCCAGCCCCAGACGCGTTCCAGGATGAATTCGCGCGAGAGCATCCGGCCGCGATGCTGGGCGAAGAAGAGCAGCAATTCGTATTCTTTGGGCTTCAGGGCCAGCAGCTCGCCGTTCAGCGTGGCCTCGCGGCGGGTGGCGTTGATCGTCAGGTCGCCGGAGGTGAGCATCTCTTGGGGATCAGGATCCACCGCTGCTTCATCGCGCAGCAGACGGGCGCGGCGCAACTGCGCCTTGACGCGCGCCAGCAACTCACGCATCGAGAACGGTTTGGTCAGGTAATCGTCCGCGCCGATCTCCAGCCCGACCACGCGGTCGATCTCGTCCGCGCGGGCGGTCAGCATCAGGATGGGGGTGGTCATCTCGCTGCGCAGGATGCGGCAGACCTCCAGCCCGTCCAGGCCGGGGAGCATGATGTCGAGCAGGATCAGGTCGGGGTCCAGGCGGCGGGCCGCTTCCAGCGCGGCGCGTCCGTCGGCGACGGTTTCGACGTTGTAGTTTTGCTTTTCGAGATTGTAAGCGATGGTCTCTTGCAGGGAGGGTTCGTCTTCGACGACGAGGATGGTTTCGGCCACTTGTTTATCCAAAGCGCCCGGTGACGTAATCTTCGGTGCGCTGGTCTTGCGGATTGGTGAAGATCTCGGTGCCGGGGGCGTATTCGACCAGTTTGCCTTGCAGGAAGAAGGCCGCGTGGTCGGCGGTGCGGGCGGCTTGCTGGACGGAGTGCGGCACGAGGATCACGGTGTAATTTTTCTTCAATTCTTGCAGCGAGGCTTCGACCTTGCCGGTCGAGATCGGGTCCAGGCCGGAGGTCGGTTCGTCGAGCAGGATGACTTCGGGCCGCAGGGCCAGGACGCGCGCCAGGCACAGCCGCTGCTGCTGTCCGCCGGAAAGGGCGATCGCTGCCTCGTCGAGGCGGTCGTGGACTTCTTCCCACAGCGCGGCCTGCTTCAGGCTGCGCTCCACGGCCTCGTCCAGGCGGGATTTGTGTTTTTCCCCGGCCAGTTCCAGCCCGTAGGTCAGGTTCTGGCGAATGGACATCGGCAGCACGACCGGGCGGGCAAAGACCATGCCCACCTTGCGGCGCAGGGCGATGACGTCGGTCTTTTGATCGAGGATGTTCCCCCCATCCAGCAGGATGCGTCCGGTCATTTTTTTGACTTCGGCCAGGTCGTTCAGGCGGTTGATGCAGCGCAGCAGGCTGGATTTGCCGCCGCCGGCCGGGCCGAAGAGCACGGTGATGGCGTTGGCGGGAACTTCCAGGTTGATGCCGTTGAGGGACTCGGTCCCGTCGGCGTATTGCAGGTTCAGGTCTTCGATGGCGATTTTATTCATAGTAGTCGCGAGTCGTTGGTCGCTAGTTGTTAGTCACTGATAACTGTTTACTGATCACCATTGTCTCTTGGCCCGTGCTCGTGAGCGGACATAGGTGGCGATCAGGTTCATGCCCAATACGAAGGTCAGCAGCACCAGCGCCGTGCCGTACTGGATTTGGATGGGCATTTCCGGCACTTGCGTGGAGATGACGAAGAGATGGTAAGGCAGCGCCATGGTCGCGTCGAAGGGCGAGTTGGGCAGGCGCGGCAGGAAGAAGGCTGCCCCCGTGAACAGGATCGGCGCGGTCTCGCCGGCGGCGCGTTCCAGTCCCAGGATGACGCCTGTCAAAATGCCGGGCAGGGCCTGGGGGAGGACGATGCGGCGGATCGTCTGCCAGCGGGTCGCGCCCAGGGAGATGCTGACCGTGCGGAAGGACTGCGGCACAGCCCGCAGGGCTTCTTCCGCGGTGCTGATGATGACCGGCAGGGTCATGATCGAGAGCGTCAGCGAGGCGGAAAGGACGCTCGTCCCGAACTTCAGGAACAGGACGAACAACCCCAGCCCGAACAGGCCGTAGACGACCGAAGGGATGCCCGCCAGGTTGATGATTGCCAGGCGGATCAGGCGGGTCAGTCTGTTTTCGGGGGCGTACTCGGAGAGATAGACGGCGGCGGCCACGCCCAGCGGGACGGAGAAGATCGCCGTGCCGAGCGTGAGATAGAAGGTGCCGATGATGGCCGGCAGGATGCCGCCTGCGCGCATCCCGGAGCGCGGGAAGCCGGTGATGAATTCCCACGAGATGGCGGGCGCGCCCTGGACGAGGATATAGATTACCACGCCGATGATCGGGATGACGGTCAGCAGGGTCATCAACGTGAGCAGCGAGAAGCCCAGGCGTTGGGTCAGGTCGCGATTGGATGTGAAAAATCGTTTCATATTTTCAATATCCGTGCGGGGGCGACCATCAGAGCCGCCCCTGCCAGAAAATTACGACAAAATCCGTTCGGCGCGCTTCTTTTGCCGGAAGACGACCGTCGAAGCGGCCACGTTGACGCCCAGCGAGATCAGGAACAAGACCATGCCGATGAAGAACAGCACGTGATAATGCACGCTGCCGTTGGCGACTTCGCCCATCTCGGCCGCGATGGTGGCCGTCATCGTGCGGACGGGGGAGAACAAACTGCCGGGCGTCAACGCCATCACGGGCGCGTTGCCGGTCACCATCATCACGGTCATCGTCTCGCCGATGGCGCGCCCGACGCCCAGCATGACCGCGGTCAGCACGCCGGAGCGCGCCGCCGGCAGCGTGACGCGCCAGATGGTCTGCCAGTGGGTCGCGCCCAGGGCCAGCGCCGCGTCGCGGTAGGCTTTCGGCACTGCGTCCAGGGCATCTTCGGCGATCGAGACTACCGTCGGGATGGCGATCCCGCCCAGCAGCAGCGAGCCGGTAAACGCGGTCAGGCCGGTGGGCAAGTCCAGCCATTGGCGCAGGATGGGCGAGAGCACCAGGATGCCCAAAAATCCGAGCACGACCGAGGGCAGCCCGCCGAGCAATTCGACCAGTGGTTTGAGAATGTTGCGCGCCCAGCGCGGGGCGATCTCGGCGATGTAGATGGCCGTCCCTATGCCGAAGGGGACGGCGATCAGCCCTGCCCCGACCGTCACGATCAGCGAACCGGTCAGCAGCGGCAGGATGCCGAAATAATCCTCGATAGGATACCAGCGGATGCTGAAGAGATCGCCGAGCGATACTTCTCCCAGCGTGGGCAGTCCCTCGCGCAGCAGGAAAAAGAATATCAGCGCGACGAAGACGATGGCCGAATAGCCGGATACTTTGATCAGGCGGGTGATGACGTATTCTTGCCAGGTGAGTGATTTTTTCATGTGTTCTCTACAAGGATGTCGTTGCGAACTCCAGAAGGGTGAAGCGATCTTCCTCCCAGCAGGAGACTGCTTCGCTGTACCAGCGGCGGCGTTATTTTATCGGCACAAAACCCAAATCGGTCACGATTTGCTGTGCCTCGGGCGAGACAATCCAATCCAGATAATCTTTCACCGCGCCGGTCGGCTCGCCGTTGGTGTACATGTACAGATCGCGGGCGATGGGATAGCTTCCGTCGTTGACCGTCTCCACGGAAGGCAGTACGTAAGGTTTTCCCGGTTCGAGCGCGATTGCGATCACTTTCAGGTCTGATGGCACATACCCCAGCCCGTCGTAGCCGATGGCGTTGGGGTTCTGCCGTACTTCGGCGATGATTCCCTCCGATGATGGCAGCAGCAGCGTGTTGGCCGAGAAAAAGATTTTGGCGTGTTTGTCGCCCATGCGCAGCACCGTCTCCAGGAAATAGACGTGCGTGCCGGAGTTGGTCTCGCGTGAAAGGCGTACAATGGGCCGGTCTTCGCCGCCGACTTCCCGCCAGTTGCTGATCTTCCCGCTGTAGATGTCGGAGATTTGTTTCAGGGTCAGTTCGGAGATGGGATTCGACGGGTTGACGATGACCGCGATGGCGTCCCGCGCGATGACGAATTCGACCGGCTGGATGCCCTTCTCCTCGGCCAGCGCCACCTCCTCGCCTTTGATCTGGCGCGAGGCATTGGCGATGTCCACCGTTCCGTTGATCAGCGCGGCGATACCCGTCCCCGACCCGCCGCCGGTCACCGATAAACGGATTTCGGGGTGGTCCGACTGGTATTTCTCCGCCCAGGCCAGCGCCAGGTTGACGATGGTGTCGGAGCCTTTATTTTCGATATAGGCTTGTGTTTGGGGGTTGGCAGTGGACTGCTCCGAGGGAGAGCAGGATGCAACGAACAAAAACAGGAGGATGAAAATCAGGGCGCGTTTCATTGCCCAAATTATAGCGGATTATATCCATGTGCGCTACATTTGCGCGTGTTTAAGGTAAAATCAGTCCATGCCTAACGAGACACCAGTTTTCAGTATCCAGGATTTGGATTTCTACTATGGGGCGAAGCGGGCGCTGTCCGGCATTAGTATGGAGATCCTGCCCCGCAAAGTGACGGCCCTGATCGGCCCTTCGGGCTGCGGAAAATCCACTTATCTGCGCTGCCTGAATCGCATGAACGATACCATTCCGGGCACGCGCATAGAAGGCAAAGTTTTGCTCCATGGGGAAGACATCTACGCGCCGACGATGAATGTGGTCAGCCTGCGCCAGCGGGTGGGCATGGTCTTCCAAAAGCCGAATCCGTTTCCGCAGTCTGTCTTTGATAACGTGGCCTTTGGCCCGCGTGTGATGGGGTTGGCGGAGAGCAAGGCCGATCTGGAAGAGACAGTCGAACGCAGCCTGCGCGCTGCCGCGCTGTGGGACGAGGTCAGGGATGATCTCAGGCAGGACGCGCTGGGGCTGTCGCTTGGTCAGCAGCAGCGCTTGTGCATCGCCCGTGTCGTGGCCGTCCAGCCGGAGGTGATCCTGATGGACGAATCCACCTCGGCGCTCGACCCGGTCGCCACGCTGCACATCGAGGAACTGATTGCCGAACTCAAACAGGACTATACCATTGTCATCGTGACGCACAGTATGCAGCAGGCGGCGCGCGTTTCCGATGTGGCCGGTTTTTTCTGGCTGGGCGAACTGGTTGAATTTTCGCAGACTGCTGAAATGTTCACCCGCCCGAAGCAAGAATTGACCGAAGCCTACATCACCGGACGTATGGGGTAGGTAGGGGAGGGGTAAGTGTGGAGAGTAGAGAGACGGCCACAGGCCGTCTCTTTTTCATGCCTGCGATTGGGCGGCGGCCTCTATCCGGCGGTCGTTCTGGCGCAGGCCCAGGAAAATCGCTGCGAAGTAACCCAGGTAGGCCAGGACTTCGGTCAACGAAGGGTTGCCGTTGTAGCCGAACAGGGCTTTGAGCATCGCGCCGATGGTGGATTTCTCGTCCAGGATCGGGTTGACGTCCCAGACGTGCTCGATCACCGCCGGGATCCAGCCGACCTCGTTGAGCTCGTGGACGCCGTACGCTACCAGACCGGCCGCGAACAGGATCAGCAGGAAGCCGGTCACTTTGAAGAAGCGACTTAAATCCAGCCGGACGGTGGTCGCGAACAATGACCAGCCCAGCAGGATGGCCGTTCCCATGCCGAGCAGCGCGCCGGTGAGCGTCTGTTGGGCATCCGACGCAAAGACTGCTGCGGTCAGGAAGAGCGCCAGTTCGATGCCTTCGCGCAGCACGGCGATGAAGGCCAGCCAGAACAGTGCGCGCTTGCCGGTTCCCGCGGCGGCCTCGTGGACGCCGCTTTCCAGGTTGCTTTTGATCGTGTGCGATTGACGGCTCATCCAGAAGATCATCCAGGTCAGGATGGCGGCTGCCAGCAGCATGGTGACGCCCTCGAATATTTTTTCGGCTTCTTCTTCCAGGCTCAGACCAAACCTGGTCAACACGATGGCGCTGACCAGGCTGATTGCCGCTGCACTGACCACGCCGATCCATACGGCAGGGGCCAACGACTTGCGATTCATTTGACGCAAAGCGCCCAGCACGATGCCGATGATCAGCGCCGCTTCCAGGCCTTCGCGTAGAGAGAGTAGGTAACTAGGGAGCATTTAAACCTCTAAAACTTGCGTTGGATGGGCCTCATGACCCAATTGGACTAATTTTATCATGTTTGAGAGAGACGAGAGGTGATTTTCGTCACTATTTTGATAAATATTCCACAAAAAAACAGGACAGGATGTTCTCCTGTCCTGCAAATCCACCGTTGCTGATTTACCTTTTCTTTGTCCGTCGTTTGGCGCCGTAATACGCCGGGGCGGTGATGGCGTGGATTTTGCACAGCCGCTTGTCCAGTAGACGCGAGCGGATGCGCTCGTCGATTTCATCGAGCGTGTCGGCGGTGGTGATGACCGTCGGCAGTTCGGCGTTGTAGCGATAGTTGAACAATTGATACAGTTTCTCGCGCACCCAGGGCGTCATGGATTGTGTCCCCAGGTCGTCCAGGATGAGCAGCGGGGCGGTGCGGATCTCGTCGAAGCGCCGGTCATAGGAGACATGGCTGTTTGGGCTGAAGGTCGCCCGCAGGTGGTCGAGCAGGTCGGGAACCATGATGAACAGCGGCGGCGCGCCCAGGCTGGTGCGGTAGTTGGCAACGGCCGCGGCCAGATGCGTTTTCCCGCAGCCGTATGCCCCCATGAAAACCAACCAGCCTTTTGGCTTTTCAGCGAAACGGTGGGCGGCCTTGAGCGCCTTCTCCAGGCTCTTCACCTCCGCGCTGGAGAGTTCCTCGTTCCGTCTTTCCACGAAGTTCCCAAAGGTTTTGTTGCCCAGCAGGCCAAGCGACGAAAGCTCCGAGTGGCCGGTATCGTCGGCGGGGCGGCGGTAATCGGGGGAATGGATGCGTACGTCGCTGACCAGTTCCGGGTCCTGGAGCCGCGAACGGATGCGGGCCTCGATCTCGTCCAGCGACAGATTCGTGGTCACCACCAGCGGCAGACGGTTGATGTAGCGGTAGTTGATGATCTGGAAGAGTTTTTCCTGCGCCCAGGAAGTCGCGTTCTGTGTGCCGAAATCGTCCAGTACGAGCAGCTTGGCATTGCGGATCTCGTCGAAACGCGCCTCGAAGGTTGTGTCTTCGGCGCCGTAGGAAAAGCGCAGCATGTCGAGCAGGTCGGGCACGGTCAGGAAGAGCGTCGGCACGCCCATGCTGACGGCGAAGTTGGCGACGGCCGCCGCCAGGTGGGTTTTGCCGCAGCCGTAGTTGCCCTGCAGGAGCAGCCAGCCGTGCAGATTTTGCGCATAGTAATGCGCCTGGTTGAAGGCTTGTTCGAGCGAGTTGGCTTGCATCTCACCCAGCCCCTTGCGCCCGCGCGGCTGAAACGTTTCGAAGGTCAGGTCTTTGAGTTCGTCGAGGTGACTGAGCGAAAACAGCCGCTCGCGTACCTGTTCGGCTACGTTGCGGCGGCGGCAGGCACAAACCTCCAGTTTCCCAAAGCGGGGATGGCCGGGCGGCACGTCGGCGCGCAAATAGCCCAATCCGCCGCAGTGTGGGCAGTTGGGGTCGCCGGGCAGGTCGTTAGTGTTCGATGAAGTCGGCGTAGTCGCCTTCGACGTACCGGCGGCGATCTTTTTCAGAGTCTCGTCGATCTTGCTTTTCGGCATGGCCTTCTTCTTTCCAGCGTTTCAAAATAGCTGCGATATAGCGCCAGTTACGCTTGTTGGCTTTGACCGCAATGGCAATCGCTTCTTCGATCCATTCGGCGGGATGCTCAGACTCGGCGTCCCGCAGGGCATCGGCAAGGAGCGGCGTCAACGGGCCGATATTCTCCTCGTAGAGTTGATAGACGTTCGGGCGTTCGGGCGGCGGCGCGGAGATTTTGTCGGATGGACGCCAGTCTCCTTTTTGGATGGACTCGACCGCCGCGCGTCCGCGCGGTGTGTTGACGAAGTAGATCTCCTCCGCTTCGACCTTGACCCTGAGCAGGCTCCCGCGCTGGACGGCTTTCCCCAGCGCCGCGGCGACATCCGTCACGCCCAGCCCCTCGGCGAAATCCGCCTCGCGCAGAAAGCGGGCAGCGCCCTCCATGTTTTGGATGCGCCACAGGGCATACAGCGTGACTTGCAGTTCGCCCAAGTCATCGATCTCATCCAGCAATTCCCGGAAGAACGAGTTGGGAAGCGGGGTGAAGGTCTCTTGGTCTGGAAATCCTTTGAAAGTCATTTTTTGTGTTCGTTCCCCTCTCCCTTCAAGGGAGCGGGGCTGGGGGTGAGGGTCATTCGTTGAAACTCACCCGCCGCGTGGCCGCGTTCTCGAACTTGGCCAGCGATGGACGGAAGATCAACTCGACTGTCCCGACCGGGCCGTTGCGGTGCTTGGAAACGATGATCTCGGCCACATTTTGCCTGGTGGTGTCTTTCTCGTATTGGTCGGGCCGGTAGATGAACATCACGATGTCGGCGTCTTGCTCCAGCGAACCGGATTCGCGCAAGTCGGAGAGTACCGGGCGTTTGTCGGAGCGCTGCTCGACCGCGCGGCTCAACTGTGCCGCCGCCAGGACGGGCACGTTCAATTCGCGCGCCAGCACCTTCAGGCTGCGGGAGATGTACGAAACTTCCTGGACGCGGTTTTCGTTGCGCGTGTCGCCTCCCATCAATTGCAGGTAGTCCACGATGACCAGGTCGATGCCGTACTCCATGTGCAGGCGGCGGCATTTCGTGCGGATCTGCAGCGGGGTGATGGCGGGCGTGTCGTCCAGGAAGATATGCGTATCCGAAAAAACTTCGATGGCGTGGGTGAAGAGCGGCCATTCGTCCTCGTTGAGTTTGCCCGTGCGCAGGCGCTGCGAGTCGATGCCGGTCTCCTGGGAGATCAGGCGTTGGGCGACCTGTTCGTTGGACATTTCCAGCGAGAAGACGGCCACGTGTTTCTTGTGGGTTATGGCCGCGTTGCGGGCTGCCGAGAGCAGGAAGCCGGATTTACCCTGACCAGGGCGTCCGGCGATGATCAGCAGGTCGGAGGGCTGCAGGCCGGAGAGCAGGCGGTCAAGGTCGATGAAGCCGGTCGGGACGCCGAAGATATCCTCGTCGCGGCGCGAGAGTTCGTCGACCTGGTCGTAGACCGTGCTCATCACCTGCCTGATGGGCTCTATGTCGTGCCGCAGACGCCGCTCGCTGACATTGAAGATGGCTTTTTCGGCCTCGTCCATCACGCTCTCGATGCCGGTTTCCTCGTCGTAGGCCAGCGTGGCGACTTTGTTGGCCGCGTTGAGCATCTTGCGGCGCAGGGAGTGGGCTTCGACCACGCGTCCGTAGGCTTCGGCGTGCAGGGATGTCGGCACCTGGTTGACCAGCGCGGTCAGATAAGCGGGCCCGCCGATCTCGGCCAGTTGCTCCCTGCGGTCGAGTTCCTCGGAGACGGTCAGCAGGTCGAAGGGGGTGCGCTGTTCGTGCAGACGGGTGAACGCCTCCCAAATCCAGCGCAGGCGGTGGATGTAGAAATCGTCCGCTTGCAGGAATTGGGCGACGTCGTAATAGACTTCGGGATTAATGAGCACCGCCCCCACGACGGCTTCTTCGGCTTCACGGCTGTGGGGGATGCCGGGAGCAGCGGGGGCGGCGGCTTTATTATCCCCGTAGGGGGCTTCGGGGGGCAGGGTATCGGTCATGAAGCGGGTTCAGGTTTTTGGCTTGGGGGCGTTTTCGTCTGGTTCATCCTTCTCCGGGTCGTTCTTGTCGTCTGGCTTGTCTATGTCGAGCTGCTCGAGGAAGTCTTCAAAAATGGACAGACGCTCGTCGTTTTTCCCCGCAGGAGCGGGTGTGGGCGGGGTCAGGGATTCGTCATGGATGTCGTTCTCGGGCACGATCCCGGCGGTCTCCATGACGCTCGGATCGACCATAATGGGGACGTGCGCCCGCACGGCCAGGGCGATGGCGTCGGAGGGACGCGAGTCGATGTTGAGGGTCTGGCCGTCCGCTTCGGCGACGATATTGCCGTAGAAAATGTCCTCGCGCAGGGCGATGATTTCCACCCGTACCAGCTTGGCGTTGAATGTGCCGAAGACGTTTTTGAGCAGGTCGTGGGTCAGCGGGCGGATCATTTCGATCTCTTGCAGGGCGACCGTAATGGCTTCGGCCTCGTACGGCCCAACCCAGATGGGGAGGTAGCGGTCTGTGTCCAGTTGACGCAGCACGATCACCCGCTGGGGGGACATCAGACTGACGCGTACGCTGTCAATTGTGACCTCGATCATATCAGACATGCCAAACTCCGGACGGGGATGAGAATGACTTATTCTAACACAAAGCCTCGACATTGCCAGAATCCCCAAAAGCGGCTATAATCTCGCCTGTCCAATCGGGGCGTGGCGCAGCCCGGCTAGCGCGCTTGCATGGGGTGCAAGAGGTCCCGGGTTCGAATCCCGGCGCCCCGACAGACGAAGGCTCTGGGTAATTCTGGAGCCTTTTTGCTTTCCCTGAAACTCAGGTGTTTATACATGAATCAGATGAGCGCCTACCTTTTAACAGACCTCTTGCAAAAGTCAATAAGTATCTATCCGAAAATTCTTTTGTAGTAACGGCTTCAGCCGTCAAGCAGCGACTAAAAGTCGCTACTACGCATTTTTCGGACAGGTTCTAAACCAACTTGCTCTAGGCGGCGTCTCGCCGCCGGGAACAGCGATATGAGCACTTATGCAAGAGGTCTAATGTACAAATAACGTACAAAACTTCAGGTGACCGTCGCTTCCAAAGTGACGGCCACCTCCGCGATTTGTTTTATCCTCGATCCCAAGACCCAAAAACAGCCCGGACATGCCGGGCTGTTTTTGGGTGTGGGGCGGGTTACTTGCCGCGTGTTGAGATCTTGAAGGGCAGGTAGAGCGGGCAGAAACTGACCAGGCTGGTCAGCACGAAGATCACGCCCAGCACCAGCAGGATGACGCCCAGCGTGCCGGTCACGGTGCCGCTGAAGTACAGGTAAGCGAAGATGACGGCCACAACAATGCGGATGATCCGGTCGGCAGAGCCCATGTTTTTGTTGAATTTCATCGTTTTTCTCCTTGTGGAATTATGAGAGATTCTTGATGAGAAACGCGATAACGGTCACCAGTCCAATGCAGAGCAGACATACCAACGCGAGTTTGAGCAGTGTGTCCCTGGTTTCGTTCATGCGGTCTCCTCATCAACCGTTCTACCCTTTTGACGAAACCGATGTCGAAACGTTACATGTTTTGCGATAAAATCAGCGCGTAACGTTTTACCGTCTTGTTTCGTCTAAAGAGTGGATACACCCATGCCCGATGATGCGAACCTGCTGGCCGCCCTGCGTGAACGTTCTCCCGAAGCCTTTCGCGAATTGTTCGAGCTTTACTCCGATCGGCTCTATCGCCTGGCGTTGGGACTGCTCCGCGACGAAAACGAAGCTGAAGATGTGGTGCAGGATGCTTTCCTGCGCCTGTTCGAAAAGTTGGATGGATTTGAGGGCCGATCCCGACTGGGAACCTGGCTCTACCGTATCGTCCACAACTTGAGCCTGGACCGCCTGCGGGCCAAACGTCCCCTGGCCGATTTGCCGGACGAGGACGATGCACTGCCCCTGCCCGTTTCGTTCGTGGACTGGAGTCAGATTCCGGAAAAGCAACTGACGGAGGCCGAGCTTGCCCGTTATCTCGACCAGGCTATCGCAGCTTTGCCCGAAAAACTGCGCGCCATGTTCATCTTGAGCGAGGTCGAAGGGTTGCCCGCCAAAGAGTGCGCCCAGATTCTGGAGATTTCAGTCAGCGCGGCCAAAGTCCGTTTGCATCGTGCGCGTCTGCTGCTTCGCGAGCAGTTGAGTCAGGCGTTTGCCGAATCGACGATTTCCCGGGAGTGATTCCATGACCTGTGAAGAACTGTTGCAATATCTTTCCGATTACATTGACAATGAACTGGATGAAGACCTGACCGCCGAAGCGCGCGCGCATTTGGCGACCTGCCACAACTGCAAGGTTGTGCTCGATACCACCCGGAAGACCATTTTCCTGTACCGCGAGCGGGGCAAGAGGGCCATCTCCGCAGAGCGGCGTCAGGAACTTTTTGACAAACTCCAGACCAGTTTTCTTGGCAAGGCAAGTGAATAGCGCAGCACCCTGCAAGGGTTGGCCGTCCTGAAGTCGCTGCTGCGCATTTTTTTGGACGGGCTCCTATTGCATCGATTGAACAGTCTTTTGGAAGAAGCGTTTCCTGAAATTAAGGGCAACGTTGACCAGCCCGATCATGACGGGCACTTCGATCAAAGGACCGATGACGGCGGCAAAAGCTGCTCCGGAGTTGATCCCGAAAACGGCGACTGACACGGCAATGGCCAGTTCGAAGTTGTTGCTGGCTGCGGTGAATGCCAATGTGGTCGTCTTGGAGTAGTCTGCGCCGATTTTGTGGCCCATCCAGAAGCTGACAAGGAACATGAGTACGAAGTAGAGTATCAGCGGAACGGCAATACGGATCACGTCTGTCGGGATGGTGACGATCAGGTTGCCTTTTAGGCTGAACATTACCATAATGGTAAAAAGTAATGCGATCAGCGTCATCGGACTGATGCGCGGAATAAATTGTGTTTCGTACCATGCCTTGCTTTTGATGCGTATCAGCGCGGCTCGCGTTAGGAATCCTGCAATGAAAGGGATGCCCAGGTAAATGAATACGCTTTTGGCGATTTCATCGATGGTAATGTCTACGATGCGGCCTTGTATCCCGAACCAGCCGGGAAGAACGGTAATGAAGATGTAGGCGTATACGCTGTAGAAAAGTACCTGGAAGATGCTGTTGAAAGCCACCAGCCCGGCAGCGTATTCGGAATCTCCCTTGGCCAGTTCGTTCCAGACGATCACCATCGCGATGCAGCGCGCCAGCCCGATCATGATGAGTCCGGCCATGTATTCGGGATAGCCGCGCAGGAAAACAATCGCAAGAACGAACATCAGGATTGGGCCAATGATCCAGTTTTGGATCAACGAGAAACCTAAAATCTTCCAATCCCGGAAGACGTCCCCAAGTTCTTCGTAGTGGACTTTTGCCAATGGCGGATACATCATCAGGATCAGGCCAACGGCAATGGGCATGTTGGTCGTGCCGACGGAGACCTTTTGGTTGAATGCTTCTACCGCGCCGGGGAAGAAATATCCCAGCCCAACGCCAAGGGCCATTGCGAGAAAAATCCACAACGTCAGATAGCGGTCGAGGGCGGACAGCCCTTTTGTCACACTCAGGGAAGACGTGGATGCGCTCATGGGTTTACCTCGCCCGATCGCTTGAGATGACATTCAGGGTCAAGGGCGGATGCGGCCTCGTGGCCGATCGCCTCCACGCGTTTGCAGTTGGGGCATCCCGTGCCCGGAATGTTTACGGTCGGCAAGTTTCTCTCCTTATGAAATGCACTTGGGGCAGCAACAATCTTTGGCCGGCGTCGGCGCTGCCAGCGTTTTGGAATCGGTAAACGCTGCCGCCTGCCGGATCACGTCCAGCAATTCGGGTTTTCTCAGGCGATGATAGATATAGCGGCCTTCGCGGCGGCTCTCGATGATCTTGGCCTTGCGCAGCGCCATCAGATGCTGCGAAATATATGCCTGGCGGTATCCCAGCATGGATTCCAGGTGGCATACACAGGCCTCGCCCGCGCCGATTGCCAGCAGGATCTCCAACCGCGCCGCCGAGGCGATGGTCTGGAAAAGCTCGCTGGTCTCTTCAATCGTCGTGTTCTGCGATAACACATTCATATTCTTGAATATGTTATCGCGCCCATCCCCGTTTGGCGAGTTACATTCATCCTGCGTTTGGATGACTTTGTTCTTTCTGGAGTATCATTGACGAAAAAATTGGAGAAACCCATGCGTTGGCGATTTGTCCCGTTCCTCTTGTTTTTGCTGACAGCCTGCAACTTGCGGACCGCGCAGACACCCCCCGACCCTTTTGAACTTGCAACCCGGATCGCTCTGACGGAAGAGCCGACGCGCCCGTGGCCGACGCCTGCTCCCGTTATCGAAGCGACGGCTACCCGGGCGCCCGACCCCGCCGCCGCTGCAGGGACAGGGAAGATTGTTTTCGTCTGCCAGCTCTTCAAGGTGAAGGTTGGCGACCAGATTTGCATCATGAACGCGGATGGCTCGGACATGCGCCGCCTGACAAGCGAAGATTACGTCCGGCATTTTTATCCCTCGCTCGCGCCGGATGGCCGGAGCGTGGTCTATTCGCAGTTTCGCGAGGAGAACGTCTACGAGATTTACGAGATGACGCTCGACGGGCAGGCCGCGCCGCTGACCGACCGGCTGGGCGTGTTGACCGCGCCGGAGATCTCGCCGGATGGCCGCTTCATCGCCTTTACCCGCTGGACGCCGACCACGCGCTACGCGGTCTGGGTCATGGGGCGGGACGGGAGCGATCCGCGTCAGGTCCACGAATCGGGCTGGGACCCGACCTGGTCGCCGGACGGGACGCAGATCCTGTTCGCGTCGGACATGGGCGGATCGGTGCAGCTGTATGTGGTCAACCTGGACGGCTCCGGTCTGCGGCAGGTCACGCGGATGGACGGTCTGCGCGGCCGCTCGGACTGGTCGCCGGACGGCCGCTTCATGGTCACTTACGCCGGGACGCCCTGGCACCGCGAACTCTACCTGATGAACGCGGATGGCTCCGGCCTGCATCAGATCACGCCGGGCGGCGGCAACAGCCAGGGGCCGAGTTTCTCGCCGGATGGTGAATGGGTGACGTTTACCGCTTATTTCGACCATTACGGCGAAGACCTGGGTTGTGAGATCTACATCATGCGCACCGATGGCAGCGAGCTGCGACGCCTGACCGATAACGATTATTGCGACTGGCAGCCGCGTTGGGGGCCGTAGTTGCTGCATTTGAGCGCGACCTGTCCGCTGGAGCCCGACAACTCCAGTTGCCGGGTGATTGCATGTCCAAAACCAGGAGACTTCGGACCCCGTCAGGCCGCGTTTGCGGGGCGGTTTACCAGGCGCAGTCGGTGCAGGTGCTGATCCCGGCCGATTTGCCCACTTGCTTGTACATGGTCACGTTGGTGAACGGTTCCCCCAGGATGCCGTCGTGGATGGCCCACGAGCGCAGACGGATGCTGTTCGCCGTCCCGGCCTGGCGGAATGGCGTGGAATTGTCCAGCCGGGAGAGCAGGTCGCCGCCTTCCGAAAATCCGGTCTGAATGCGTTCCATCAATTTGCGCCCCATCTGGTAGGCGAAGCCGTAGCGCTCGAAAATGATGGCGTTGTGGTAGTAGAGCGGCTCGACAAAGTACATGTCGTGCCCCAGACTCTCCACAAACTGTTCAAAGGCCGCGATGGCGGCAGGCAGTAATCGCAACCCGCGGCGAACCTGTCCGGGGGCCAGACCAGCCTCGAGGGCGGCCTGTTCCGCATCCAGATTGCGGTGCAGGGTGCCGAATTTGGTCGGAGTCCCGTCTGGCATGCGGTCTACGTCGAAGCGCGGCGATTCCGGATCGTTCAGGATGTAAAGCAGGACGTGGATCTGCCCGTTGAGCGTGTCGGTCAGTTGGCCGTAAAGGATCGGATCGGGGAAACTGTATTCGTGATAGAGCGACATTTCCGCGCTGGTACTGCCGGGGTTGCAGTTCAGGGTGAGCAGCGAACGACCCTGGATATCCACCAGATAAGGGGAAAGTTTGAAACGATCCAACAGTTCGTGCGGAACGATACGACGATAGATTTCCCGCTTTTCGTGCTCGGGGAGCAGGTTGATGCTCCCAATGGTCGAAGCGCTCATGGCTACTCCCGGTAGCGTACTTGTCGGTTGAGTTCGCGTTCCATGTCACGTTTGGCGATGGCGTGACGTTTGTCGTACATTTTTTTGCCGCGCGCCAGCGCAATTTCCACTTTGGCGCGGCCTTCCTTCAAATATACGCGCGTGGGCACGATGGTCATGCCTTTTTGGCGGATGGCATCCCACAGTTTGCGGATTTCCCTCTTGTGGAGCAGTAGCTGGCGCGGACGGGTCGGTTCGTGGTTGAAGCGGCTGGCCGGGTCGTAGGGCGCGATATGCGCGTCCATCAGCCAGGCCCGACGCTCGTCCACGCGGACGTAGGCCTCCGCCAGGCTGATCTGACCGGCGCGCACCGATTTGATCTCCGTGCCTTTCAGGGCGATGCCGGCCTCGTAATGCTCCAGCAGGAAATATTCGAACTTCGCTTTGCGATTCGTGGCAACCACTTTGACGTTCACAACGCGATTGTAACATGAGATGGGAGGAGGAGATTACCGAGCGGCGCGCAGGAGGTCGGGAAGATTTCGGCGTTATACCGCGTCTGTTTGGCAGGAACGACACGTAAAGGGTTATAATCCTGGCAAAGATTTGCTTTTTACGACAAAACGAGAGGTTCTATGGATATCGTGGTTGCTCTGGGAGGCGGCGGAGCGAAAGGTAATGCCCACATCGGGGTCCTGCGCCGTCTGGAGAAAGAGGGATACCACATCCGCGCGGTCGCCGGGACAAGCGCCGGCGGTTTGGTCGCGGCGTTGTATGCCGCCGGCTATTCCCCGGATGAGATCGAAGCGATTTATAGCGCGGTAGACCAGACGAAACTGTACGCCCGCCGCCCGAATGAAGGACCGGCGTTGCTGGGCCTGGCGGGCGTGGATCAATGGCTGGACGAGGTCGTTGGAGAGCGCACCTTTGCCGGCCTGCGCATTCCCTGCGCGTTGACGGCGGTTGACATCAACAGCACTTGTGAGGTGATCTTGCAGAAGGGACGCCTGAAAGATGCCATGCTGGCGACGATAGCTCTGCCCGGCATCTTCCCGCCGCATCGCGTGGATGGGCATGAACTGGTGGATGGCGGCGTGCTCGACCCTGTTCCGGTCTCGGTGGCCTGTTCGCTGGCTCCCGACCTGCCGGTGGTCGCGGTCGTGCTCTCCTCGCCAGTCGGCCCGACGACCTCCTATCAATTGCCGGTCTCGCTGCCGGGCGTGATCCCCGACTCCATTGTCAAGCGGTTGACGCGTATGCGCATCACGCAGGCATTCAACATTTTTCTCCACTCGGTGGAGATCGGCAACCGCTTGATGGCTGAACTGCGCCTGGAAGCGGACGATCCCGATGTCATTATCCGCCCGGACGTGAAGCATATCAACCTGCTCGACCGGGTCGACGTCCACGAGGTGGCCCGCTTGGGAGAAGAGGCCGTCGAGAAAGCGTTGCCCGATTTGAAACGTGCTGTAGCCTGGCACAGCCGTCTGCGCCGCCAGTTGTTCGGTCGGGGGCGTGCATGAGTCGCGATCTTCGCAGCTATGCCCGCCAAACGAATGTCCGCCTGATCGCCGGCGCGATAGCGCTGCTTTTCATCGTCGGCGATGGACTGATCTATCTCGTCTATGGCAAGGGGGCTGCCGTGATGGGGCTGATCTGCCTGCTGGCCGGTCTGGCGCCGGTGTTGTTGATCTTGTTGGCGTTGACCCTGTTGGACTGGATCGTTAAACGTGCGAACCGGAGCTGACACATCTTTGCTCACGTACAATGCCTGGACCCTGCGCGTCCGCCGCGCCAGGGACATACCGGCGCGCTTGCTGCTCCTCTTGCACGGCTGGACGGGCGACGAGCGATCGATGTGGGGCTTCGTGCGCCACTTTTCGCAGGACTACTGGATCCTGGCCCCGCGCGCGCCGCATCCGGCCGAAGAGGGCGGATACTCGTGGCGGGAACTCAAGCCCGGCACATGGGGAGTCCCGACGTTCGACGAATTGCGGCCGGCGGCGGATGCGCTCGTTTCGTTCCTGGACGAGTGGTCCGCTTCCGTTTCGGTGGATGTCAGCCGCTTTGACGTGATCGGTTTCAGCCAGGGCGGCGCGCTGGCCAATACCCTGTCCATGCTGTATCCTCACCGGGTGCGGAAAGTGGGCGTGCTGGCCGGCTTTGTCCCGCCGGGCGTGGACGGATGGGTGAGCCGGCAGCCCCTGAAGGGCATACCGTTCTTTGTGGCACACGGCACACAGGACAAACTCATCCCGTTCGAGCGTTCCCGCCAGTCTGTCGGTATCCTGGAGCAGGCCGGGGCGCAGGTCTCGTTTTGTCAGTCCGAAGTTGGCCACAAGGTTGGCGCGGACTGTTTGCGGGCGCTGGAAGCGTTTTTCGAAGATTAAACACGGTTAAGGTGTTTGTGGTATCCTTGCTTCATTCATTTTATGCCGTTCAAATTTTGTGGTGAGACATGAAACCAACGAACCGATACTCCTCACTTTCCCGACGCGATTTTCTCAAATTGGCGGGAGCAGGCCTGGGTACGCTGGCGTTACGGCCGTTCGAACGCGTTTTCCCACTGCCGCAGTTCCCGTCCTCCGAACGGCTGGGACGCATCTGCATCGACGGCAAGGTGGACGTCAAGGCTGCCCCGAACGAGGGGGCCGCGACGGTCAACACGGTTTATAGCGATACGGTTGTCGAATGGCTGCGCGAGGTGGTCGGCCCCAAGCCATATTACATTAATCAGCGCTGGGTCGAGACGCCCGGAGGGTATATATACACCCCTTATCTCCAGCCCGTGCGGAATATGCCCAACACGCCGTTGACAGCCATGCCGGAGGGGAAAAACGGTTTCTGGGCCGAAGTGACCGTCCCGTATGTGGATCTTTACATTGAAAACCCGCCGCCGCGCTCTCCCTGGGCCAAAGACATCATTGAAGTTTACCGCCAGTATCCCCGCCTGTATTACACGCAGGTGGCCTGGATCGACCAGATCAAGACCAACGAAGCGGGGCAAGTCTTATACCGCTTCAACGAGGACCCCGGTCACGGCTACGGCTATGGCGACATTTTCTGGGCCGAGGGGGCTGCATTTCGCCCGCTGACGGCGGAGGAGATCGCGCCCATCAGCCCGGACGTGGACCCGAACGACAAAAAAGTCGTCATCAACCTGACCTACCAGACCCTGTCGTGTTACGAAGGCAATACCGAAGTCTTTTTCTGCAAGATTTCGAGCGGCGCGAAATGGGACGCTTATGGCAATGCGGTGGACACCTGGTCCACGCCTGTTGGGCCGGGTCATTCCACACACTGGAAGGCCATCTCGGTGCATATGAGCGGCGGGACGACGGGTGCGGGCTACGATACCCCGGCGATTTCCTGGTCCACGTTTTTCAGCGGCGACGGCATTGCCATCCATGCGGCCTTCTGGCACAATGACTTCGGTTCGCCGCGTTCGCACGGCTGCGTCAACGCCCGTCCCGAAGATGCGAAGTGGATCTTTTGCTGGACGACCCCGCACGTTTCGCTGGAGCAAAGTGAACTGCGGATGACCTGGCCCGATCACGGCACGCTGGTTGACGTGGTCGAACGAAAGTTTTAATCGTAGGTAAGGGCGGGTTGCCCCGCAGCGTCCTGCAAGGGTGCCCCCGCCGTTCATTTTCAGTAGAGGTGTTTTGATGGATTTTGCAAGTATCACGTTGGGCCTGGCTTTTTTGGCCGGTTTGGCTTCTTTCCTTTCGCCGTGCGTGTTCTCTCTCGTTCCGGCCTACATTGGTTATCTGGGTGGACGGGCCGCAGGCGGCGAAGTTGGTGAAAACAACCGTTGGGTGACTTTTAGCCATGGCCTGGCCTTTGTGCTGGGTTTCAGCGTCGTCTTTGTACTTTTGGGCGTGGTGGCCTCGGCCTTTGGCGGTTTGCTCTTTAGCATCCGTACCTGGCTGGCAAAGATCGGCGGCGTTGTGGTCATTATCTTCGGTTTGCACATGATCGGCGTCTTTCGCATTCCTTTCCTGGAATACGACACGCGCGTGCAGTCCGTGCCCGATCGGAAATGGGGCTACCTGTCTTCGGCATTGCTGGGCATCTTTTTCTCGGCGGGCTGGTCGCCGTGTGTTGGTCCGGTATTGGGCGCGATCCTGACGGTGGCGATCAATGGCGGTTCGGTTTCCCAGGGCGCGACGTTGCTCACGGCTTACTCTGCCGGACTTGCCATCCCGTTCTTGATCGCTGCGCTGGGCATCGGCTGGGTAGGGATCGTACTGCGTCGCTATGGCAAGGTCATGCGTTACGTTGAGATTGTCATGGGCGTCATCCTGGTCATTGTGGGCATCATGCTTTTCTCCGGGACCTTCGCGCTGCTTGCCCGCTACGGCACCTTTGTGGATTTCGGACTCTAAAAAACTTTCCGCTTTATGCGTGAAGCTTGGCGAAAATACGCGCATAAAAGTGTGATGTGGGCGAAATATCAGCCAGCCGGTTTGACGAGAAACTTTTGTTGGCAGGAGTTGGGCAATGATCAATGTCACCCTGTATACCCGCGAGGATTGCCACCTGTGTGAACAGGTCGTCGCTGATCTGGAGTCGCTGCAAGAGAAAATCCCGCACCGCCTGGTTCTGGTGGACGTGGATAGCGACCCGGCTTTGTACGACAAGTATGGACAGGTGATCCCCGTTGTCGAAGTCGGCCCGTACCGCTTGACGGCCCCTTTCAGCCGGCAGGACCTAATGATGACTCTCGGCGCGGCCAGCGACCGGCGGACGCACCTCGAACATATCGATGACAAGGCCTATCAGGAGCGCGTGCAGCGCGGACGTACAATCACCGGCACGGACAGGTTTTCGGACTGGATTTCGCGTCATTACCTGGCGGTGATCAACTTTTTTTTGCTGCTCTATGTTGGCTTGCCCTTTCTCGCGCCTGCGTTGATGAAGGTCGGCGCGACCGCGCCGGCCAATGTCATTTACCGGGTATACAGCCCCCTTTGTCACCAGCTTGGCTTCCGGTCGTGGTTCCTGTTTGGTGAGCAGCCTGTATATCCGCGCGTCGCGGCTGGCGTCGAAGGATACGAGACCTTCGGCCGCGCGACCGGCATTGACGAAGAAGACCTGTGGGCGGCGCGCGCGTTTACGGGCAATGAAATACTTGGCTACAAAACCGCCTTGTGTCAGCGTGACGTGGCGCTTTATGGCGCCATGCTGCTCTTCGGTCTGATCTTCGCCCTGACCGGGCGGCGCATCCGTCCGCTGCATTGGGCCTTGTGGATCCTGATCGGGATAGGGCCGATTGGGCTGGACGGCTTTTCGCAGTTGATCAGTCAGATGCGCATCCCGGCGCTGCTTTCGATTTTGCCTTACCGGGAAAGCACGCCTTTCTTGCGCACCCTCACCGGCTTCTTGTTCGGGTTTTCGACGGCCTGGTTCGGCTTTCCGTACGTCGAAGAGAGTATGCGCGAGACACGGCAGTTCCTGATCAAAAAATTTGCTGTAGTAAATGCTGCAGAATGAAGTGAGGCAATAAGCGCTCGATGGCTTTTTCGGAACGAGACGGCGTTCGCTATTTCACCTTTGGCGATTTCCCGGAGACGATTGTCCATGCGGTCTTCACCCGGCAGGGAGGGGTCAGCCCCGAACCATGGGATTCGCTGAATGTCGGCGGAACGGTCGGCGACGACCCTGTCCGGGTGCGTGAGAACCGGAGACGGGCCTTCGCTGCGCTGGGACGCGCTCCCGGGTCGATCTTCGACGTTTGGCAGGTGCACAGCGCAAATGTCGCCTTCGGCGACGCGCCCCGCGACCCGGTCGCTTCCCACCAAAAAGCCGACATCATCCTTACCGACCGCCCCGAGGTGACCCTGTTCATGCGTTTCGCGGATTGTGTGCCCATCCTGCTCCTGGATGCACGTCTTGGCGTGGTCGGACTGGCGCACGCCGGTTGGATGGGAACAGTGCGCGGCGTGGCGACGGCCGCGGTCGAGGCCATGCAGGCGCGTTATGGCTCGCGCCCGGCGGACATCCAGGCGGCCATCGGCCCCTCGATCGGCCCTGACCATTACGAGGTCGGCCCGGACGTCGTTGGGCAGGTAAAACAATCCTTTGGCAAGGATGCCGACGGGTTGTTGTGCGCGAACGGACGCGTCTCTTTTGACCTGTGGTCGGCCAACCAGCTGCTGCTGGAACGGGCTGGCGTGGAACATGTCGAAATTGCCCGCGTGTGCACGGCCTGTCACCAGGAAGATTGGTACTCTCACCGCGGCGAGCACGGGAAGACCGGTCGCTTTGGGGCCTTGATCGCGTTGAAGGCATAAGGACGGCTGCGTGAAGCAGGAGAGAAATTGTGCTAGATGAGACGCTTGTTGCTGCGATCCGTGAACGCTACCTGAGTGTTCAGGCGCGGATAGCAACTGCCGCCCGGGCTGTTGGGCGTGAGCCGGGGTCTGTGCAGTTGGTTGTGGTGACCAAGTCCCAGCCACTGCCTGTGTTGCAGGCCGCGCTTGCGGCAGGAGTGCATGTTTTCGGGGAGAACTACCCCGAAGAAGCTGTGACGAAAATACAAGATTTGGGAGCCGAAAATAAGGTAGAATGGCATATGATCGGTCATGTGCAAAGCCGCAAGGCGCGGCTGGTGGCCGAACATTTTGCCCTTTTACATTCCCTCGACAGTCTCAAACTGGCCCGCCGTCTGGACCGCTTTTCAGCCGAGACCGGGCGCAGGCTGCCGGTGCTGCTGGAGTTCAATGTCGGCGGCGAGGAGAGCAAATTTGGCTGGCCGGCCCGGGACGTCGCGCGTTGGGCAGATTTGCTGCCGGAGATCGATCAATTGCTGGGCTTGGCCCACCTTGATGTGCGCGGCGTGATGACCATGCCGCCGTTCTTCACGGACGCGGAGCTGTCACGGCCTTATTTCCGCCGCCTGCGCCAACTGCGGGATTACCTGTCTGTACAATTTCCACAAGCCGCATGGCAGGAACTGTCGATGGGTACGAGCGTGGATTTCCAGGTCGCGGTCCAGGAAGGGGCAACACTCGTTCGGGTGGGGCAGGCCATTGTGGGGCCGCGTCCCGCATAATAGGAGGGTTCGTTGATTATCTTTATCTTGGTTCGCCTTATTGATATAACGGCACAACTGTTGGTTCTGTTGGTCATTGTTTCCGCGGTGTTGTCATATTTTATGTCGCCTTATCATTCAGTGCGGAGAATGGTCGACCAAATTGTCGAGCCGCTGCTGCGACCCATCCGCCAGGTAGTACCTTTGGTGGGTATGTTCGATTTTAGTCCCCTGATATTAATTATTTTAATTCAGGTTTTGGCAGCCGCATTGACCAACCTTTTATATGCCCTAAGTTGAGGTGAGTGGATGAGGTCTCGTAAATTTCATTTGCACGATGGGAAGAAGGGGGCGGCGCTGGCGGTGCGGCTTACGCCGAAAGCCAGCCGGAACACGATCGTTGGCGTTATGGACGATGGGGCAGTGAAAATCCATCTCACCGCGCCGCCTGTTGATGGAAAGGCCAACGAAGCCCTGATCAAGTTCCTGTCCGACGTGTTGGGGGTCGCCAAGTCTCGCATTGACATTGTCGCCGGCGCAACGGGGCGGGACAAATTGATCTCGATTTTGGATATGGACGCAAAAATGGTGCAGCAGCGCATCCATGAGTACTTGGAGTAGACGTCTGTTGTTCACCAAAAAGACCCGGCGGAGAAACCGGGTCTTTTTTTGTTGTCGTTTTTCGCCGTGTTACGCTGGAAGGCAGGGCATCGTGACCGGGACTCGCGCCCGTGATCATTGCGGCGCGGTGCCGTACAGCGTGCGGTAGATGTTGTATGTTTCGTAGATGTACTGGATGTATCGCCGCGTCTCTGCGAAACGGATGACTTCGAGCAACAGGTCGGGATCGTCTCCGCCCAGGTCTTTCCAGATGAGGGCATTGCCCGGCCCGGCGTTGTATGCGGCTAGCGCGGCATAGATGTCGCCATCCAGCAGGCGGCGGTTGGATGACAGGTAATGCGCGCCCAGGGTTACGCTGACCAGCGGACGGTACAGGTCGCTGGGCTTGTAATAGAACGGCCAGCCCATATTTCTGGCGATGCTGGCGCCGGTGCTGGGGATGATCTGCATCAGTCCGCGCGCCCCGGCGGTCGAACTGACGAATCCCTCGAAGAGGCTTTCCTGCCGGATCACGCTGAACAGGAAGAGCGGGTGCAGACCGTTGTCTTGTGCAGCGGGGGTGACGATGTCTTCGTAATACAGCCCGTAGCGGACGTGGTTGAAGTAAGCCGGTACGTGCAGCGAATCGGCGTGGTCTTCCAGGCCAGCCAGGGTGAGCACCTGGCGGATGGCGAAGACCGCGGGACGGTACATGCCCAGGTCGAGCAGGTAGTTGGCGAGGCGGAAACTGTCTGCCGGGCTTTCGCTGACCGCGGCGCGCAGGCTCTCGAACTCCAGCCGCGCTTCGTCGTACAGACCCAGCTCCCAGAATTCCCTGCCGCGTTGCAGGCGGGTATCTTGCAGCAGGGGGCCGGGGCTGCTCAGGTCGGTCTCGGCGGGCAGGTTGAAGGTCACACGTATCCAGGAAGCGGCTTCGACTCGCTCGGCGGCCAGGTCAGCGTCCGGATAGTACAGGGCTGGCGGCGTGAATGGCGCGTTGCCCATCAGCAGGTCGCGGGCGCGTTCGCTGTAGTAGCCGGTTGGGTCGATGGCCTGCGCTTGCTGCCAGGCCGTCTGGACGGCGGCTGCATCTCCCAGTTGCTGCTGCGTTTTGCCGATCCACAGGTAAGCGCGCGCCTGGTCTTCGGGTTTGTCGGCCAGGATCAGGTCGCGCTGAAAGCTGGTCAGCGCCTGGGCGTAATTTTGGTCGCGGTAGTAGGCGATGCCGGAAAGAAAGAGCGCCCGCGGCACCAGTTCGGAGCCGGGATATTCGTCCGCGATGCGCGCCCATACCATGGCGGCTTCATCCAATTTGTCGTCACGCTCCAGGATGCGGGCGGCGCTCATCAGGAAATCGGGTGCTTCGGGGTGTCCGGGCGCCGCGTGGACGAAATCCAGCAGGGTCTGTGCGGCGGCGCTGTAATTGTCCAGATAGGCCCACTGGGCGTAGGCTTTCTCATCCCAGGCGTTTGACCAGTAGCGGTTGTCGACGTAGTTGACGATGAGCGTGTCCCATTCGGCTATTTCTTCTAAAGGACGGTCGAGGGCGCGCAGCGTCAGCGCACGGTAGTAGTGGACAGTACCGTCGTTTTGTGGGTTGGCGGCCAGATACCGGTCGAAGGCGGCCAGCGCGACGTCGTATTGGGCGGCGAAGTAATCGACCAGACCGCGGTCGAAGTCGTCCACGGGCACTTCCGCGGCCACCAGTTCGACCAGGGCGACATATGAGTCGTATGCCAGGGGGTAGTTCTCGACGGTGTGCAGATAGCGTTGGTAGGCGTTCTCGTTCTGGCCGAGCATCAGATAAGCGTACCCGGCGAGATAATCCATTTGCGCTTTGATAAAATCGTTGTTCGTGCGGCTGGCGACATCGTCGTAGATGGAGAGCGCGGCGGCGTAGTCGCCGATGGCGGCCCGGGCGCGGGCGATCTTGATGTCCAGCTGCAGGCCGTCGTCCAGGCGCGGCGCGTCGAGCGCGGATTGGTAGGCGGTCAGGGCGCCGGGGTAGTCTCCATCAGCGAAGAGCGCGTCCCCGCGTAATTCCTGGACGTAACTTTCGAGCAGGCCGGGGCGCAGGGACAGATAGGCTGCGTAGGCCGCCGCGGCCTCCTGATAGTGATTCTGGGCCATGTGCGCCTGACCGGTCAGGAAGAAGGCGTAGGCGGCAAAGGGGGAATCGGGATAGGCTGTCGTCAACTGCTGGAGCGCAGTCAGCGCGGCGGGATAGCGTTCATCTGCATATTCGACGCGCCCCAGTCCCCACAGGGCAGCCGCACGCAGTTGTGCATCGCTGGATTCCTTCAGCGCGGCCTGAAATTCGGCGCGGGCCAGTTCGTAATCGCCGTCGAACAGCGCTTGTTCGCCGTTCGAGACGCGCGCAATGGGGGTCGGCGTCGGCGACGGGGTTGGGGTCAGGGTCGGCGTGGGGGAAGGGGTGACGCTGGGCGTGACGGTCACGCTGGGGGTCGCGGTCGGGCCGGCGGGAAGAGGGGCGATGCTGCAAGCTGTGAGCGCCAAGACCAGCCACAGGCTGGGCAGGGGGAATTTCTTGTCCATGACGCCCCTTATAATGCTGAACGGAAACGGTGTCAATGGCGCGGGTCAGAGCAGTTTGTGCGAGAATTGTAATTATTGGACAAAACCTGTTGCAATTGTACAAAAAATATGCTAAAGTATTCTTGATGTCGGCGCAAAACTTTTTAAGGGTAGTTAGATGAAAGCGCTTCTCCGTGTGATATGGATATAGAATGGCGAGGAAAGCCTATGAAATGTTCTAACTGCGGATCGGACAATCGCCCGGGGGTGAAGTTCTGTGAGGGTTGTGGCAATGAAATGCCACCTCAACTACAGACCACAGACGCCGCCGGGCGTTTTTGCCCAAATTGCGGACAGGCGAACGCGACAACGGCCAGCTTTTGCATGCATTGCGGGTTTGGTTTCGCCTCTGCCAAGCCTGAACAGACCGTGTGGAAAACAGTTGCAAAGGCTGCAGGTTGGCTTGTGGCAGGTTATATCCTGACTTTTTTGGCGCTTAACGTTTGGGGAATTCTTCAAACGCTAAGCCCGATAACAGGCACAAAGACAGCAGATGCAGAAGTTCTGGCGGTGGAATTTGTGCGGGAACATTATCCTCAACTGGTGAACGCAGAGCGCACAGTGTATACGGCAAATATCCAGGGCACGGATTATTATGTCGTTGACTTTGTTGTCAATGACCCGGCCAAATCGCCGATGGGGGTGCGCATCCTGGTGGATCGCTTGTTGCGGGCGGTGTTTGCTTATGAGCACATTGAAGGCGGGACATGATGACTTCCCTGAACAGCTTATCTCTTTCAAGAGATAGGAGGCCATGATGAGTTTTTGGAAGAAAGTTGTGAAGAAAGTCGTAAAACCTCTTGTAAAGGGGTTGGTGTATGCCAGCGCGTTCCTTGGAGGACTTTCAGCGGCAGTGGCAACCTCTCCGCACCAACCCAAGGTTGATCTTTCAAATTCCCGGCAGCCGGTTCAGATCGTGTATGTGGACCGTAAGGGGGCAATTCCGTCCAACGCGATTCCATCGAATGCCATTCCGTCCAACGCTATCCCATCGAATGCCATCCCCTCCAATGCTATCCCATCGAATGCCATTCCGTCGAATGCTATCCCGTCGAATGCTATTCCGTCCAACGCTATCCCATCGAATGCCATCCCATCCAATTTCATTCAGGGAGTAAAATTTTCACGCCTGCCGGATTTTGGCGAAAAAGTCTGCGGGTCAGGGCGATGTACCGAAAAAACCAAATACACTTATTATTCAGATCAGGCTTACCAGGCTGGCGTAGAATTGGCGGGGCCGTCAGAACCAATCGACGTGCAAATCTGGGCGGATGCCTACGCGCTCACAAGCGGTGAATGTACCAATATTCGCTGGCGTGTAACGGGATCAAATCAGGTTTGGTTCAATGGAACGTCATCAGATTCTGATGGCGCAAAGCAGGTTTGCCCTGAAGTTTCCCAATCTTACGCGGTAGATGCAGTCGGCGTAGATGGTTCCCGCGCGGGGAGTTTGGTGTACATTGAAGTGCAAGAGGCCTCTGCGCAACCAGCGACAGGCGCAGAGCAAGCTTCTGTGGCTGACCGCTGCGACCTCTTCGGCGGGCTGGATATGTCGGTCGTCTACCTGGACTGGCAGCCCGGTTCGCCCCTGAAGTTCTACTTCAAGATTCCGGACGGTGTCCCGGGGCTGGAGAGGCAGATTCCGGGCGACAGCGGTTCGTGGGAGTATTCTGCTGCCATCGGAGATTACAGCACGAATAACTGCGGATACGAAGGTTACAAGGAACGCCTCTATTGCAGCATTTCCCTGCCGTCAGGATACTCGAACGCGGTCCGCCCGTTGAGCCTGAGCGTCAATGGATGTGACTCGGCCGTCTTCAATGACCAGATGGCCTACCTGCCAGGCATTGAGGGAAGTGCTGGTGGGGGTGGGGGCGGAAGCAATGCCTGCCCGGCCGGACAGACATACCATGACCCCACTGCCTGGTGGGGCGGCGGTTGTTGCTCTGACGGGCACTGGTATACCCTGTCGGGGGATACCGAACCGGGCTGTTGGAATTGAGTGATCCTGTAATCAGTGGTTGGGAAAGGGATGGGATGACGGCGCACAAATCTTGTTGAATTAAATGGGCGGAATTGATATAATTTGTTTGCTTACAGGTGACAAGGGGCTTATTGGCAGTTTCTTCCTTCCGCTTCATCGAAAGGAGATGGCTGATGAAGTGTTCCGCCTGTGGATTTGAGAATCGACCGGGGGTGAAGTTTTGTGAACAATGCGGCAGTGCAATGCAGGCACCCGCGCCGCGGCAGCAGACGGGGGTGATTTGCCCAAATTGTGGGCAGGCGAACGCGACAACGGCCAGTTTTTGCATGCGCTGCGGGTTTCGTTTGGCTCCTGTCCCTTTGGCTTCAAGACCTGAACAGACTGTGTGGCAAGCGGTTGCAAAAGCGGCGGGCTGGCTCGCGGTGGGCTATATCGTTACCTTTTTGGCTCTTAACATCTGGGGGATTCTTCAAACGCTGAGCCCCATAATGGGTACGAAGACAGCAGAGGCGGAGGCTTTGGCAATAGACTTCGTGAGGGAATATTACCCACAACTGGCAGATGCAGAGCGTACAGTGTACGCGGCAAATATCGAGGGGACAGATTATTACGTGGTTGATTTTGTCGTCAATGACCCTGCCAGGCCGCCGATGGGCGTGCGCATTCTTGTTGATCGCTTGCTGAGGGCAGTATTTGCCTACGAAGCCATCGGTACCTGAATGGGAGTTGGCGTCGGCAACTGCCAACGCTGATTTCGGGAGGCTGACATGGGATTCTGGAAATCTGTCGAAAAGATTGCGAGGAAGGCTGTCACGAAGGTTGTTGTTCCGATTATGTCAGTGGCTGCCGGGATAGCGGCGGCGTTTTCAACCTCGAGCTATCAACCCAAAGTCGACCTCGCGAGTCCCCAACAACCTGTCCGCATACAATTTAACCAAAAGAGATTTTTTCCGAATGGCGCCATTCCCGCCAATGCTATTCCTGCCAATGCAATACCTGCCAATGCTATTCCCGCCAACGCCATCCCTGCCAACACTATGCCCTCAGAAGCCATTCCCGCCAATGCCATTCCCGCGAACGCCATTCCTGCCAATGCCATCCCCGCAAATTTCAAGATGATGCGCACGTCGCCTCCTCCGGACTTCAAAGTGCAAGTATGCGGCTCTGGCAGGTGCACAGAGACGGTAACGGTCAAGAGCATGTATTCGAACGAAACCGGAATCGAATTGGCGGGCGCGTTGCCTCCCTTGGATGTAAAGATTTGGGCGGATTCCCAGTATTTAACGCTTGGCGAGTGTACCAACGTGTACTGGGAGGTGACTGGTGCGGCGCAGGTATGGTTTCGGGGGACCCTGGCGGATGCCAGCGGCGTTATCCAGGCCTGTCCGGAATCTTCGACCTCTTACGCGGTTGATGCGCTTGGTTTGGACGGCGCGCGGGCGGGCAGCCTGGTGTATATCGAGGTCGCCAGCCCCAATGCGGAACCCGATGCGGCTTCCCCGCCGGACCGCTGCGCTCTCTTTGACGGGATGGACATATCGGTCGTCTACCTGGATTGGCAGCCTGGCGCGCCTTTAACGTTTTACTTCAAGATGCCGGGCGGCGTCCCGGGGCTGGACAGGCAGATTCCGGGCGACAGCGGTTCGTGGGAATATTCGGCTGCTATTGGAGATTACAGCACGGATAACTGCGGATACGAAGGGTACAAGGAACGCTTGTATTGCAGTGTTTCTCTGCCTTCGGGATACTCCAACGCGGTGCGCTCGCTGACCCTGAGCGTCAACGGCTGCGACTCGGCTATCTATAGCAATCAAACCGCCTATTTGCCTGGAATTGAGAAAGCCGGCGGAGGTGGCGGTAGCGGTGGAGGTGATGCCTGCGGACCACAACCCGATATCTGCGCTGATTTTTCTGCTTGGTGTGCCTGGTCGCAATGTGTGAATCCCGACAATCCTTATGCCTGTTATGTTGAGTATTATTGCCAATAAAGGTTTGGCGATTTTGCGAAGATTGAAAGAGAGATCGTATGCAATGCCCGACTTGCCATGCCGAAGTCCCTGATAATGCCGTTTTCT
The DNA here is from genome assembly GCA_013152325.1 of Chloroflexota bacterium. Lineage (GTDB taxonomy): Bacteria > Chloroflexota > Anaerolineae > Anaerolineales > Villigracilaceae > Desulfolinea. The sequence continues at coordinate 9,520 of JAADGN010000139.1, read as the reverse complement.
GCGGGAACTGCGGCCGGCGGCTGAAAACGCCTGTTCAGCCGTCCCGGCCTGTCCCGCCGCCCCCTCTACCTCCGCAGGTTGCCACGCCGGTCCAACCCGTTCTTCCGAAAAAGAAGGGCATGCCCGGCTGGGTTTGGGGAGCGACCGCCGCAGCGGTCGTCGCGCTGGCAATGGGCGCGGTGCTGCTCCTCGGGCGGCGATCTGCTCCGCAGCCGCCCCCTGCTCCGGTTGAGTCCTCGCCGCAGCCCCGCCCAACAACTGCGCCGTCGTCCACACCCGAATCCGGCGATCAAATCCCCGATCCGGTGACGCAGGTGCTGGCCGGGGTTGAGGTCTTCGACGTCGATGATTTTGCAGCCCTGTCCGCCGCGAAATGGCTTTATGCGGATACCAATGTGGAAACGGTTGCCGAAGGGGATGGGATGGTCAGGCTCACGGGCGCGTCGCCGTTCGCCACGTATCTTATTCCCTCCCGTCAGTTGGAGGAAGGCCAGGCCGTGCTGCTGCTCTTTCGCTACGAGGGTGCGCTGCCGGTGTTTGAAGCCCAACTCAATCTTGGTGACTGGCAAACACCGTCATACCGCCGCTTTGGGCTGGCCCGCTGGGATGAAGGGGAGTTGCGGGCGAATATCTGGGAGGGGGAGCAAAACATGGATTCGCAAGAAGAGATTGGCGCTTTCTCGTTGGCCGAACAGCATTGGTACTATCTGCTGCTGGCGGTGGGAAAGGATGCCGATTTTCTGCTGCGTATCTGGGATGCCCAGAATACGGACAACTTTGCCGAATATCGCCGGGCTTTTGGCGAAAGCTGGGATGACCAACTTTGGGATTTCGTCTTCAAGGTGGATCGGGGCGTCATGTACCTGGATGACTACGCCGTTCTTTCGTTCAACGCATACAAATAAACTTTGACAATCCCCCCATCCCGTAGTAAACTACACCCGTTCACACCGGCGCTCTCGTGCGAGAGCGCCTTTTTATGGGCGAGAATCATGCGCACTGTTTTTTGGGACTACGAAACAAACGAAACAAAGATGATCGACCAGCGTCTCTTACCCGAGACGTTGGCAATAGCCGCTTATCATCGTCATGCGGACGTGGCGACAGCCATCCGCGAGATGGTGGTACGCGGCGCGCCGGCCATCGGCGCGGCAGCCGGGTTTGGGATGGCGCTGGCCGCGCTGGAATCCAAAGCCGCTGACGCGGCGGGTCTGCGAGCGGACCTCGAAGCTGCTGCCGCGACCCTGCGCGTGGCCCGCCCGACGGCGGTCAATCTCGCCTGGGCGCTGGACAGGATGCTGCGCGCAGCCGGCAAGGTCGATGGCAGCGCAGACGACTTGCGTGAAGCCATGCTGAACGAAGCCCAACGCATCGCCGACGAGGACGTCGAGATCAACAAGCGTATGGCCGAGCATGGCGCAGCCCTGATCGAAGACGGCGACACCATCATCCACCACTGCAACACCGGCGCGCTGGCGACGGTGGACTGGGGCACCGCGCTGGGCGTGATCCGCACGGCGTATGAGCAGGGCAAACGCATCCACGTGCTGGTGGACGAGACCCGTCCCCGTTTGCAGGGCGCGCGTCTGACCGCCTGGGAATTGCAGCAGTATGGCATCCCTTATGAGATCATCAGCGACAACGCCGCCGGTTACTTCTTGCGCAGCGGACAGGTGCAGCGCGTCTTCTTCGGCGCCGACCGTGTGGCCGCCAACGGCGACGTCGCCAACAAGATTGGCACCTACATGCTTTCGCTGGCCGCGCACGATAACGGCGTCCCGGCCTATTCCGTCGTCCCGACCTCGACGATTGACCTGTCGCTGGCGCACGGCGACGAGATACCGATCGAAGAACGCACTCCCGACGAAGTGCTCGGCCTGCACCTGCTGGGACGGCGCGTAGCCCCCGAAGGCGCGGGCGCGCGCAACCCGGCCTTCGACGTGACGCCGAATCGCCTGGTTACCGCGATCGTCACCGAGAACGGCGTGGTCTATCCGCCGTTTGACGTGAATTTGAAGAAAGTGGTTAAAAGTTGAAGGTTGGAAGGCCGAACGTAAAACCTGCAACCTGCAACCTGTAACCTGTAACCTGGAACTGAACATGGACATTCTGCTCACCGGCTCTGTGGCCTACGACTACCTGATGACCTTCCCCGGTCATTTCAAGGACCAGATCTTGCCGGAGCGGCTGGCTTCTATCAGCCTGTCGTTTTTGGTCGATTCGATGTCCCGCCAGCGCGGCGGCGTCGCGCCGAACATCGCCTACAACATGGCGCTGCTGGGCGAGCGTCCGCGCCTGATGGCGACCGTCGGCGAGGATTTCGAGGAGTACCGCGCCTGGCTGGAAAGCAAAGGCGTCGATACTTCGCTGGCCGAAGTGATGCCGGGCGTGTTCACCGCCTCGTTCTTCGCCACCACCGACCGGGCCAACGCCCAGATCGCCAGCTTCTACCCGGGCGCGATGGCGCATGCTGCCGAGCAGTCGCTTAAAGACGTGGCGCAGCAACCCGACCTGGTGGTCGTTTCGCCCAATGACCCGGCGGCGATGACGAACTTTGCCGCGGAGTGCAGGGAACTGGACATCCCTTACCTGTACGATCCCAGCCAGCAGGTCTTGCGCCTGGAAGGGGACGAACTGGCGCGCGATATGAACGGCGCGTATTTCCTGTTCGTCAACGACTACGAATTCGGCCTGATCTCGAAGAAGACCGGCCTGGGCCTGGAACAGATCCTGGAACGGGTGAACGTGTTGGTCGTCACGCGCGGCGAACACGGCGCGAGCATCTACGTGGACGGGGATGAACGGCAGGTGCCGGTCGTCCCAACGGAACAGATCGTCGATCCGACAGGCGTCGGCGACGCCTTCCGCGGCGGCTTCCTGACCGGCTGGTCCCGCGGCTGGGACTGGGTCACCTGCGGACAGATGGGCGCGCTGGCTGCGACCTACGTTTTGGAGCAGAACGGCACCCAGAACCACGCCTATACGCGCGAAGAATTCGTCGCCCGTTTCCGCCAGCACTTTGACGATGGCGGCAAGCTGGATGCGTTGATCGAGTAAATCAGCATATTGGTAAATTGGCGGCCAGCTTTCCAAGTTTCCGATTTGCCAACCATCTGTTTCCCAATTTGCCAATTACCAATTGTGAGGAGTTCCCATGACAGATTATGATATTAAAGACCTGAACCTGGCCGAGGGCGGCCGTCGGCGCATTGAGTGGGCCGAGCGCGAAATGCCCGTTCTGCGTCTGATCCGCGAGCGTTTCGAAAAAGAGAAACCGTTCAAGGGCATTCGCATGTCGGCTTGCCTGCACGTCACCACCGAGACAGCCAGCCTGATGCGCACGCTGCAAGCCGGCGGCGCGGACGTGGTATTGACGGCCTCCAATCCGCTCTCCACGCAGGACGATGTCGCGGCGGCGCTGGTCAACCAGTACGAAATTCCCGTTTTTGCCATCAAGGGCGAGAGCAATACGGTGTATTACAAACATCTCGCAGCCGCGCTCGACCACAAACCGCACATCACGATGGACGATGGCGCGGACCTGGTTTCCACGCTGCACAAGTCCCGCCGCGAACTGCTGCCAAACGTGATCGGCAGCACGGAAGAGACCACCACCGGCGTCATCCGCCTGCGGGCGATGGCTGCTGACGGGGCGTTGACCTTCCCGGTCATCGCGGTCAACGATGCCATGACCAAACACTTCTTCGACAACCGCTACGGGACCGGTCAATCGACGATTGACGGCATCATTCGCGCCACCAACATTCTTTTGGCGGGCAAGGTCTTCGTCGTCGTCGGTTACGGTTGGTGTGCGCGTGGTTTGGCGATGCGGGCGAGCGGCATGGGCGCCAACGTCATCGTGACCGAGATCGATCCGCTCAAGGCGCTCGAAGCGGTCATGGACGGGTATCGCGTTATGCCGATGGCCGAAGCCGCCAAGATCGGCGACATCTTCGTCACGCTGACCGGCGACATCAACGTCGTTGACAAGCATCACTTCGAGGTCATGAAAGACGGCGCGATCGTCGCCAATTCCGGCCATTTCAACGTTGAGATCAACATCCCGGCGCTGGCTGAGATGGCGACCGGCGAGCCCAAACGGGTACGCCCCTTCGTCGACCAGTACGATCTGCCCGATGGCCGCCGCATCCACATTCTGGGCGAGGGCCGCCTGATCAATCTGGCCGCGGCTGAGGGACACCCCGCCTCGGTGATGGACATGTCCTTCGCCAACCAGGCGCTCTCGGCTGAATACATCGTCAAGAACGCCGACAAGCTGGAGAAGAGAGTCTACGCGGTGCCGCAGGACATCGACGCGGAGATCGCCCGCCTGAAACTGGACGCCATGGGCGTGAAGATCGATACCCTGACCGAAGAACAGATCAAGTACCTGAACTCCTGGGAAGAGGGAACCTAGATCGGCGGTTAGTCGCTAGCCGTTCGTCGTTAGCCTTTTACACATCGCGAGGAGGCCGGGATTCAATGGTCTCCTCGCCTTTCCTTGTCAGTCCAATACATTGCGTAATGCGGTAGCGCGTAGGACGTAATTCGTATCACGTAATGAGTACTCTTATGCAAATCGAACGAACCGACCTTAGAAATATCGCCATCATCGCCCACGTTGACCACGGCAAGACCACCCTCGTTGACGGCCTCCTCCGCCAGGCGAACACGTTTCGCGCCAACCAGAAAGTGGCCGAGCGCGTCATGGATTCGAACGACCTCGAGCGCGAGCGCGGCATCACCATCCTTGCCAAGAACACCGCCATTTCGATTTTGGACCCGCAAACGAAGCAGCCGGTCAAGATCAATATTGTGGATACCCCCGGTCACGCCGATTTTGGCGGCGAGGTCGAGCGCGTTCTGAACATGGTGGATGGCGTGCTCCTGCTGGTGGACGCCGCCGAAGGCCCCATGCCGCAAACGCGGTTTGTGCTCAAGAAAGCCCTCGAAATGGGACACAAGGCTGTGGTCGTGATCAACAAAGTGGATCGCAAGGACGCCGAACCCGAACGCGTGCTCAACGAGACCTTTGACCTGTTCATCGAACTCGGCGCGACCGAGGAGCAGACGGACTTTCCCGTCGTCTACGCCAAGGCGACGACCGGACAGGCCGGTCTCTCGCCCGAACTTGGCCCGGACCTGCAGCCGTTGTTCGAGACTATTCTGCGCCACATCCCGGCTCCGAAAGTGGACCCCGATGCGCCGCTGCAAATGCTCGTCACCACGCTGGGCTATGACGACTACCGCGGCGTGACTGCCGTCGGACGCATCTTCGCCGGCAGTCTGAAAGCCGGACAGCTCCTGGTGCGGATCACGCTCGACGGGCAAGAACTGCCTGAGCGGGCGCGTTATCTGTACATCCACCAGGGGCTGGAACGGGTCGAGGTCACGGAAGCCAGCGCGGGGGAGATCGTCTCGCTGGCCGGTTTGGAGGGAATTGCCATTGGCGAGACCCTGGCCGATCCGGAGAATCCGGTCGCGCTGCCGACGATCCGCGTCGAAAAGCCGACCGTCCGCATGACCTTCGGAGTCAACACCTCGCCCTTTGCCGGGCGTGAGGGCAGATGGAGCACATCGCGCAAACTGCGTGAACGTCTTTTTGAAGAGCTGCGCACCAATGTCGCCATGCGCGTGGACGAGACGGACAGCGCCGAGACCTTCATCGTCTCCGGGCGCGGCGAATTGCACCTGGCGATCCTGATCGAAACCATGCGCCGCGAAGGGTACGAGTTCCAGATCTCACGGCCGGAGGTGATCTTTCACAGGGACAAGGACGGGACGCTGTTGGAGCCGTATGAGGAAGTCTACATCGAGACCAGCGCCGAGACGGTGGGCGCGGTCGTGGAGATGCTCGGTTCGCGCCGCGGCCAGATGAAGGACATGCAGGATACCGGCGACGGCAGCATACGGCTGGTTTATATCGTGCCAACGCGCGGCCTGCTCGGTTTCCGCTATCAATTTTTGACCGCTACGCGCGGCATGGGAGTGCTGCACACCATCTTCCACAGCTACGACAAGATGGCGGGCGCGATGACGACGCGCAATACGGGCTCGTTGGTGGCCTGGGAATCGGGCACGACGACGACCTATGGCTTGAAGAATGCCGAAGAACGCGGCGTGCTTTTCTGCGGCGCGGGCACGGACGTGTACGAAGGGATGGTCGTGGGCGAGTATGCGCGTCCCGGCGATTTGGCGCTCAACGTTTGCAAAAAGAAGCACCTGACCAACATGCGCAATTCGAACCGCGATATTGAAGTCCGCCTGGCGACGCCGCGCCAGATGAGCCTCGACGAGGCCATTGAGTACCTGGACGATGACGAGTTGCTCGAGATCACGCCGGTGGCATTCCGCATTCGCAAGCGCATTCTCAACACCGACGAGCGCGGCAAGCAGACCAAAAAAGCGAAAGAAGCGCTGCTGGAAAATTAGGCTTTGATGTAACGGGAAGGGGCCGCGCACGCTGCAGCGTGCGCGGCCCTTGTTGTTGGGGATGCGCCTTGCTACGGGCAGGTGATCACGGACGTCTTGCGGGCGGATGCGCCGGTCGCGTTGTAGGCCTCGACGCCGTATTGGACGGGAACGCCCATCAAGACGGGGAACGTGTCTGTCGCCCCGCCGACGTTGGGGCCGAGATCGGCGATCTGTGCGCCGTCCCGGTAGACCCTGAAGCCGAGCTCGTTGTCGGAGTTGTCTCCCCAGGTCAGGATGGCCGTCAGCAGGAACTGCGGCGGCACGAGCGGGGCGCAGGCCTTCGCCACATTGAAGTTCTTGGGCGCTTTGGGTAAAGCCGGCGTGGGCGTGGGCGGGGAGGGCATTTCGGGGATTGCGCTTACGTTCCCCTCGACCGTGGCGTACTTGCCCCACAGCCAGCAGGTTGCGCCTCCCTTTTTGATGACCCAATAATTCGACGGGGTGTTCTTGCCGATGACTTCGGCCTTCTCTCCCACCAGAAGCGCGGTGACGTAGTCGAATATTTTCCCGGGGCCGGTGCGGCAGTTGGTGTCTACGCTCACGCTGACCATCGGGATGGACGGCGTGGGCGTCAACGTGATCGTTGGGGTGGGGGTGATGCTCGGGACGGACGTCGTGGCCGGCGGCGGTTCCCCGGCTGCCGGCGGCTGGTTGCCCTGCGCCTGCAGCGTCAACGCGACTGACGTGGCGACCTGTTCACCGGATTGCGGCGGCGTCGGCGCCGAGACGCCCAGGTTGCAAGCCAGCGAAGCGAGCAGCAGTACGCTGATCGCGATGAATACGCTTCTCCTCAGTTTCATGCCATACTCCTTTTTGTGGGGCGATGTTAGTCCATTATGGCATGTGTTGACGAGAAGTTCAATAGGAAAAGCGTTTGCTGTGCCATGCAGCGGCGCGATCAACATTTATGAGGGAGATTATCCGTTTTTCTGCCTCTGCATGGAATCCTCGACCAGCTTTCGAATTAATTGGTCATATTCGAGCGCATATATATCTTTTGCTGCCTCCGGCAAGAAACTGTGTGGTCCCAGCCCGGGCATGATGTTGATCTCTAAAACGTAACAGCCGGTGTGGTTCATCCTCAAGTCTACCCTGCTGTAATCGCGGGCGCCAACAGCAGCAAAGGTCTTTTTCGACAAGTCGATGATCTCATCACGTATTTTTCCGTCCTGCACGGGTTTTATCCTCTCTAAATCTTGCTGCGCCGTTTCATAACTGAGAATTTCTTCTTTGACTCCCATGGCCTCGTAGTCGATTTCTACCGGCGTAAAAAGCATGGTCTCGCCGTCGATGATGCCTACACTGAATTCTCGCATCCCTTTCCCGGTGATGTACTCTTCGACAAGGGCCGGTTCGTCATAAGTGTCAAAGATGCGATTGACGATCTTGTCCAGGCTGGCATCGTCGTAAACGATCGAGCTCTCCCTTATTCCAATGTGCCCTCCTTCCCTGATCGGTTTGACGATCAAGGGGTACCCCATCCTTTCCGCACGATATTTAATGTCAGCATCTTCCCGATTGGCGACGAAATACCGCGGCGTGGGAATTCGCCGCTTGTTCAACAACGCTTTCGTCCTTGCTTTGTCCAGTCCAATGGCGATGGATTCGGCGCTGGAACCAAGATGGGGTATCCCCCATTCTTCTAGCAGGGCGGGAAGAAAACCCGTTTTGTTTTTTTCGTCCAGATATTCGGCGATGTTAAAGGCAAAAATACTTCCGCCGCACTCCTGTTTCAGCCGGCTTAAGAAATTGTGTAAAATTTCGGGATTTTTGGCGTCAATGGAGCTAACGCGCCATTTCTTCCTCAGGCTATCTTCTATCAACTGATATGTTTCCGGACTGCGCCAAGGCTTCTCGGTATACGATTTAATTAAAACGATTTCCATTTTTCCTCTTTTCCTCCGCACGATCAAGTATCGACTTTGTCTCACGAAGCTTGACCCAACGGGCAATTTTTCTCGGCTTGAAAGAATCGCGCTGCATACCAACGGGGCGAAGCGAAGCCCAGTTGGGTGTAAACGGGGTTACTGCAATGCAACAGCGTTTGGGGTGTGGGGCTGGCACCATCAGCGGCAGCGCGGTCAAACTACCTGGGGAGAGTGTAGCATGAAATTAGACCCAAATGCAAGCGGGCTGTGCGGCTCTGGGCAACTGACAGGTTTGCCGGATATTCCCTGCTGCGGAAGGAAAAGGCGAGCCTGGCTGTATCGAAATAGCGGCGCAGGCTGGGAGGGTATTGCCAGACGCGAAAAAACGCCCTATCAGGGTGCTTTTCTTTGAGCCGGTGGCATGCGGAACGACTGGGTTTGGGCGGCTGTTGTTATTTCGGCTGATTTTTCTTGCCCGCTCTTGACGCTTGCTTTAATCGGTGGGTAGGCAAACAAAACAATATTACGATGCGAACTGACTTTTTAAGGAAACATATTCTCTCTCAAATACTTGCTTTTGAACATGAATATTGTTTTCAGTATCTCCAGTAACAGAAAACAGGAATTGATCTGTGACAATAACTGTGAATAGAGCGAGAGATGCTAATTCACCAAGTGCAACTTTTACACGGGAATTATTAAGAGCTATGCCGGCCTTGACATGATCGGTCTCATTTAACTTGAAACGACTTAGCGCAAGCCTAGGTGGCGAGATATGTGACCCCAAAGTCGATAACTGCCCCCTTAATTTATTTCTCCTATCTCCGCCCCCAAGTTTCTCCACAGCATTTTTGTAACTGAATCTCTTGCTAAAACTTTTGCCCTTTGATGCTTTCCCAAGCAACTCTGAATAAAGCTCATCGTAAAGTGAGAAGTTTATTACGTAATCAAAAATGGTTAGATTCTCAATCACAATTCTCATAAGAGCGTAGGCATCCGTTTCACATCCTTGAAGACAGAGTCGTATTGCGTTGATAAGTGTTGATATCGCATCCCCATGAAAATAGTTGAAAACAGTTCTATGAACAGCGGGGATAGCTTCCCGCTTTTGTTCATCTATTCGATGTTAACTAAAACATCAATACATTCTTTGATAAAAGCATACCTCTCAGGATGCT
>JAADGN010000011.1 GCA_013152325.1 Chloroflexota bacterium | reverse complement strand
ATGATTCCGCGCCGATAACGGACACCGACCCTCGGGCCGCCCGCCAGGCCCTGGAAAATGCCCGGTCGGACTCGTGGCTGGAGCCGCAGGCTGCCGACCGTTTAATGCGCGCCTACGGCATCCCGACCGCGCCCGTCAAACTCGCGCCCGACGCGGCCTCCGCGGCCGCGCTGGCGGAGGAGCTCGGTTTCCCGCTCGTGCTGAAGATCGCCTCGCCCGACATCCCGCACAAATCGGACGTGGACGGCATCCTGCTCAACGTCCGTTCTGCGGCGGAGGCGGCCGAGGGTTACGAGACGCTCGTGGCGCGGGTGCAGGCGGAACGTCCCGCGGCGCGCATCGAGGGCGTCCACCTGCAGCGGATGATCCCCGCCGGGCAGGAGGTCATCGTCGGCGCGGTGCGCGACCCGCAGTTCGGCGCGCTGATGATGTTCGGCTCCGGCGGCGTCGAGGTCGAGGGGCTGAACGACGTCGCCTTTGGCCTGGCCCCGCTGACCGGCCGCGAGGCCGAACGGATGCTGGCGAAGACCTGGGCCGGGCGCAAGCTGGCCGGTTATCGCAGCCTGCCGCCCGCCGACCGCGCCGCGGTGGTGGACGTCTTGCGTAGGCTGGCGCAGTTGGCGCACGATTTGCCGGAGATCGCGGAGATCGAGATCAACCCGCTGACCGTGCTGGAGAATGGCGCGGTTGCGGTGGATCTGCGCGTGAAGATGGCGTAACGCTTCCGGCGGGGCCAGGCCCCGTCAGGGACAGGAAATGGAGCTGTCATGAACCGAAAAAAGATGCAGGCCGCCCTGGAGAAATCCCTCCCGGCTGATCTGGCTGCGGAGGTGCACGAGCGCGTGACCGCGCGTATCGAGCGGATGGATGCCGGGCGCGAAAGATATGGCCACAAGGCTTTGGAAAAGCATTTTGGCGAAAATATTCTGCCCGTCCTGGCGCTGTACCTGACGCTGAAGGAGCGCGATGATCTGTCCGCAGATGCGCTGGAACTGACCCGCAAAGTCGCGGAAGAGGTGTATGCCGTGGCCCGCAAGCGGATGGCGTTCCTGGGGCGTCTGCCCTTCTTCTATTGGCTGATACAAAAGCTGGCGCCGGGGAAGATGAAAAGGAATTTTCCCGCGGAGGGCTGGGAGATCGAATGGCTGGAGGTGAGCCGGGAGCAGGTCGCGTTCAACATGCACAGCTGCTTTTACCTGGACGCGTTGACCAGGTACGGCGCGCCGGAACTGACGCCCGTCTTCTGCGGCCTGGACGATTTGATCTACGACGGCGTCTCTCCGCACCTCCGCTGGCAGCGCAGCACGACTTTGGGCCGCGGCGGGGAGCGCTGCGACTTCCGTTTCATTCGCGCGAAACGGCCGTAATTCGGGCCTTTTTGTGCGCGCATGGAGTTTTTTGCTTGACATCAAGTGCTATAACTGGTAATATTGGCGGGCTATAAAATCGATGCGGGGTAGAGCAGTGGCAGCTCGTCGGGCTCATAACCCGGAGGTCGCAGGTTCGAGTCCTGCCCCCGCTACTGACGCACAACCAAAGACCGCCAGGCTCCTGTAAAACGGATGCCCCGGCGGTCTTTGGGATTCTCCCAAAGGAGGGTTATCCGGTGAGCCGCGCCATTCGGCGATGCATGAACAGGAACTTCGTGCTATGATTTGTCTGACGGAATGGCAGTTGGTTTGACAGACGCTGCGCCGGGTGCGCTTGCCCGCAGACACGGAGGGAGGGTTTCCTCCACCTGCTGCAGCGCCCCGGTCTCCTTCCGGGAAGGCAGAAATCCATGAAAATGCCCCCTTATTTTTCACAACTCGTTCACCTGGGTGATATTTCCGACGTCCAGCAACTGCGGGAAAAACTTCTCCGCATATTGTTGATCATCGCTTCCGTTGTCGGCGCGATACTTTTTGCCCTGGCGATGATCCCGGCGGTGGAAGGGAAGCTCCTCAGCGCCGTCTTGATCTATTCCGTTTTCTACGCGGGGCTTTTGGGGATCACGTTCATTCCGCACATTTCCTATCGCTTCCGCGTGAATGCGTGGCTTTTTGTTTTATACATCTTTGGGGTTGTCAACCTGGTCTTTTCCGGGTTCAACGTCGACGCCGGCCTGTTTTTCATGACCTACGTGATCATGGCGGTCCTGCTCCTGGACCTGCGCAAGGCCATTGTCGCGATTTTGTTGAGTTTGGGCAGCATTGCTTTTATGGGTTTCGTTGTTGTCGGCGGGAACAGCGATTTGAGCATCGGCTTGTCCCAAAGAAACCCTCTTCTCTGGATGGTCGGGGGAACGATTTTTTTTCTGGTGGGATTTATTACCACGATTTCGGTCAGTGTGCTGCTCCATGGACTCGCGGAAAATTTGATAAAAGTGAAAAAGATATCTTCCGTGCTCGAACAGAAGAACAAGGAAGTTTTGGAAAGCGAGCTGCATTTTCGAAGCCTGGTGGAAACATCCCCGGACGTCATTATGCGCTTTGATTTGCGGGGCAAGATCGAGGCGGTCAACCTCGCAGGCGAGAGCATGTTGGGTTTGCCGCAGGAAGAGATTTTGGGAAAGAATCTGGGTATTTTCCTGAGTCCCGAAGAACAAATTCGCGTGGACCATGTCCTGGATCGGGTTCTGGCGGAAGGCGTGGTCCGTGATGTCGAGCTTTCGATACGTCACAAGGACGGCACATTTGTCCCGGTTGAATTCAGCGCGGCGCAGATTTTGGATGCAAGAGGCGACGTTATCGGGGTGATCGGCGTCGGGAAACACATCACCGAAAAGAAGAAGGCCGAGGAGCTTTTGCGGGCGCAGACGGAGGAAATCAAATTAAGCCAGCAGCGGCTGCGCACCCTTACCCACCAACTGATCTCCGCACAGGAGAATGAGCGCCGCGTCATCGCCCGCGAATTGCACGATGATGCCGGACAGGCGCTGGTCACGCTGAAGCACGGCATCAGCATGATCCTCGAAGAATTGAATGACGGGAAGGGACAGACGCTTTTGGAGGAGCGCCTGGAAAGGAGCCTGGAACTCGCCAACCAGGCGATAGCCTGTGTCCGTTCGGCTTCGCACCGCCTGAGGCCGCCTGCCCTGGAAGTCGGCGGCATCGACGTCGGTTTGGAGGAGTTGTGCCGCCAATGTTCCCTGCAAACGCGTTTGCAGGTCAGTTACAGGGGAGAGAACCTGTCGGGGATCCCTGATGACCTTGCCATCAGTCTTTATCGTTTTGTACAGGAGGCGCTGACGAACACGCTGAAACACGCCGATGCCAGCGAGGCGGACGTACGCCTGATGCACAAGGATGACCAGATCGTGCTTTCCGTCGTCGATAACGGCTGCGGGGTCAGGGATGGATGGGCCCAGCAGTCGGGGATCGGGCTGCTTGGCCTGCAGGAACGGCTTGCGCTTTTTTCGGGCAGGATCGACGTTGATCCCCGCGTGGCGCGGGGATATTCCATCACCGCGATCGTGCCCTGGAAGAAGGAAACGTCTCGATAAGGGATGAAGGTCGGGCAGTGGTACAGTTGAAGTGATGCTGT
>JAADGN010000080.1 GCA_013152325.1 Chloroflexota bacterium | reverse complement strand
TTCGCGCCCACCAGCAAGGACATGCCTATCAGGCCCCCGACCTGCGCCTCACGTGGCTGGCAGTCATCGCATTTTTACCCCAGTTCTTCGTCTTCTATCTGCCAGCCACGCGCGAGCAGGTGCCTGATTCGCTGGCCGCCATCAGTTTGCTAATCTCGCAAACCTTGCTATTGGCCTTCGCATACTTTAACCGCAGGCTGGTCGGGATGTGGCTGTTGATTTGTGGACTGGCGCTCAATCTGGCAGTGATTTCTGCCAACGGCGGCTTTATGCCGATCAGCCCACAAACGGCAACACGCCTGGTTCCAGCCACCATTGTCCGTTCCATTCCAATAGGGAGTCGCTTTGGTAAAGGAAAGGATGTTCTACTGCTTCCCCAAGGCACTCGCCTGGAATGGCTGGCAGATCGACTTCTACTGCCGGAATGGTTCCCCTACCAAGTAGCTTTTAGTGTAGGCGATTTATTTGTCGCGGCCGGGGCATTTTGGTTGCTTGCCAACCAGATGCCTCCACAAATGAAAAAGGAAGATATTTCACAATGACTACTTCGACACTTCAAACATCCCCCCTTGTCATGGTCTCCCAGCCAGCAGGCAATCATTCCGAAATGCCCCGCCTGCTTGCGGCAGCAGTCGTCAACAGACAATTCCGCCAAACCCTGCTTAATGACCCCATGCAGGCATTAGAGGTCGGCTGCCAAGGAGAAATGTTCACCCTAACAAGAGACGAACGTGCTCTTCTGCTTTCCATTCAAGCCAACTCTCTACCGGATCTTGCGAGGCAGTTAGTCTCTGCCCTGGAGTTCGGCTCCCACTCGCGTAGACAACACACATTAGACGTTAAAAGAACTTTCACGACAACACAATAGAAAAACCGGGTGACGCGGTGGCGAGGGGACGCGGTGCGGAGGGGAACACCGTGCTCCCGCGTCCGCGTTTCTTTGACTATGGTACAGCACACCTCCCCTCAACGCACGTCCATGCCAAATGCCGCTTCCCAATTGCAGGCAATTTTCGACGCGTTCCCTGACCTACTTTTCATCCTGGACAATGACGGCACGATCCTGGACTACAAGTCTGGCAACAACACATTTTTCTTTGTCCCCCCTGAAGAATTCCTGAACAAACGTGTGCAAGATGTTCTCCCACAGGATGTTGGAAGCAAGATCGGACGAGCGATAGAAAAAGTGAACCGGACCGGAGAGACCATCTCCGTAGACTACAGCCTATTATTGGATGGGGAAGAGCAGTGGTTCGAAGCGCGGCTGGCCCCCACAGCCGATGGTTATATCGTTGACGTCGTCCGCTGTACCACCGAACACAAACGAAAAGAAACCCAAATCCAGCGCCAACTCAAACGACTGGCTGCTTTAAGGTCAATCGACCTTGCCATTTCATCCAGCCTGGACATAAACCTGACCCTCTCCATGCTCCTCAGTCACGTCACAGCGCAACTGGAAGTGGATGCCGCAGATATCCTGGTACTAAAACCGAAAGCCAACCTCCTGGAATTTGCCGCGGGGCTTGGCTTCAAAACACCATTCCTGCAGCTTACACGTTTGCGGGTCGGCGATGGCTATGCCGGCATAGCCGCTCTCGAGCGGCGTATCGTACATGTCGCGAATATCTCAAACCGAAAAACGGACATCCTACGCTCCCCCATATTTTCCCAAGAAGCTTTTGTCGATCACTACGCAGTTCCATTGATCGCCAAAGGCAAAGTGAGAGGCGTGCTGGAAATCTTCCATCGTTCACCACTCAACACGGATCCAGACTGGTTGAACTTTCTCGAAACGCTGGCCGGACAAGCCGCAATCGCCATCGACAACGCCATGCTGTTCGATGACTTGCAACGTTCACATGCCGAACTCATGCTGGCTTACAACGCCACCATTGAAGGTTGGTCACACGCGCTCGATTTGCGCGACAAAGAAACCGAGGGCCATACCCGCCGCGTCGTCGAAATGACACTGCGGTTGGCCCGCCTGATGGGAATCCCTGACGAAGCGTTGACCCACATCCAGCGCGGCGCCCTTTTGCACGACATCGGCAAAATGGGCGTTCCAGACAACATCCTGCTCAAACCAGGTCCGCTTACAGAAGAAGAATGGGACATCATGCACCAGCATCCGCAATACGCCTACAGGATGCTTTCCTCCATCGACTACCTGAAACCAGCGCTGACCATTCCCCACTACCATCACGAAAAATGGGATGGCACCGGATATCCTCACGGCCTGAAAGGCAAACAAATCCCATTGGAAGCACGCATCTTTACTGTCGCAGACGTGTTCGACGCGCTCACATCTAACCGACCCTATCGTTCAGCTTGGTCACACGAGAAGGCTTTGGCCTACATCCAGGCTGAATCTGGCACACACTTTGACCCGCAAATCGTGGATATCTTCCTGAAAATGTTGGCTGAGCTTGAACAACAAGAAAAGAGTAACGAATACTATCTTTTGTAGCATGAAGTTTTCATGAATCCAGCCGCAGTGCAAATTGCGGCGCTATAAAAACGCCCGGCTTTCGGCAGGGCGTTTGGGCAATGCGGTAGAAACAGCACAAAAAATACGCAAGGAGAGATCGGGGTACCATCGCAAGAACGCCCTCACAGATGAGGTCATTAGAAAGCGGGCGCGGATGGACTCGAACTCTCAAACTATGGCCTAAAAGGGGGTAGCAATGCAGCAGCCCAATCCAACCGAGACACCCCGAATCCGCTTTCCAACCAATCGTATCCGGCGAAAGATCGTGCGGGGAACCCTGTTCGTCATCCTGGCAGCGGGGCTGCTCTATCTGAGCACACTTCTTTTTCCGAATTGGCGCTGCATGATCGCAGATGTGCAGATCGCGATCGCCGCACCATACCAGGATTGCTGGAAAGAATGTACAAGCTGGACAGATAGACCTTGCTCCGGATATTCATCCTGTTACAACAAAAATATCGAGTGCACCGCCGATGGCACGATCATCCCCGGCGGCGGCTCATGCCAGGGCTGCTGCTTCTCCTGCAAAGTGGTCTGCGACAACCCCACCCCCGCTCCCCAACCACCCGCGATTTCCGGTTCGCTCTCTTGCTCCGAATGGGGCGCCGGCGGCTGGTGCGTCGGCACGGAATCCCTTGACCTGACCGCCAGCGACCCGCAGGGCAAGAACGTGCTGATCTCCGGCGACATCAACGGCACGCCCTTCGCCTGTCCTTCCCAGGCCAGCCCGGCCGCCTGCTCGGTGCCCTTGCCCGAAGGCGGCGGCGCGGCCAACTTCCTGGCCACTTCCGAGACCGGCCTGACCGACAGCGGCTCGCAAGACTGGCAGCGTGATTCTGTCCTCCCAACCGTGACCGGTTCACTGACCGGCGCCAGCGGAGACAACGGCTGGTTCATCTCATCGGTGGAGCTCTCCGCCTCGGTCACGGAAACAGGCTCCGGGCTGAGCGCGTTCGAGACGTCCCTGGACGGGGTCGACTGGACGCCCTATGCCGCCCCGCTCGTCTTTGGCAACGGCACATATACGGTCCGGTTCCACGCCAGCGACATCGCCGGGAACATCAG
>JAADGN010000020.1 GCA_013152325.1 Chloroflexota bacterium | reverse complement strand
AGTCGTGTAGGATTTTAGTCATCTTAGCGGCCGGGCGCGCCAACTCGCAAGCCGATACCGCCGCCTTCGAAGTGATCACAAGCAAAAAAACAGCCCGGCAAAACCTCGCCGGACCGTTCCCCATTCCCGATTTCCCATTCTCCATTCCCCATCCCCCCCATTCCCCACCCTCCGCCCCCCTACTTCGCTTTCCCCTGCGCGGCGACGGCCGCGGCCGCTTTCTTGGCGGCTTCGGGATCGCCGAGGTAGTAGCTCTTGATCGGCTTCAAACCGTCGTCCAGCTCGTAGACCAGCGGGATGCCGGTCGGGATGTTCAGCCCGGTGATCTCCTCATCGGGGATATTGTCCAGATATTTGACCATCGCCCGCAGGCTGTTGCCGTGCGCGGCGATCAAGACCCGCCGGCCCGAGCGGATTGCGGGCGCCAGCGTGCTCTCCCAATACGGCAGGACGCGCTCCAGCGTATCCTTCAGGCACTCGGTGGCCGGCAACTCTTCCGGCGAGAGCGAGGCGTAACGCGGGTCGAAACGCGGATGCCGCTCATCGTCCGGATCGAGCGGCGGCGGCGGGACGTCGTAACTGCGCCGCCAGATCAGCACCTGTTCCTCGCCCACCTGCGCGGCCATCTCCGCCTTGTTCAGCCCCTGCAGCGCGCCATAGTGGCGCTCGTTCAGCCGCCACGAACGCACGACGGGGATCCATTCCAGCTCCAGCTCTTCCAGCGCGATCCACAACGTGTGGATGGCGCGCTTGAGCACGGAGGTGTAGGCCACGTCGAAGGTGAAGCCATCCTCGCGCAGCAACCGCCCCGCGCTGTGCGCCTCGCGGCGTCCCTGCTCGGTCAGGCCAACGTCCGTCCAGCCGGTAAAACGGTTTTCCAAATTCCATTCACTCTGTCCATGGCGCAGCAAGACAAGTTTATACATAAAACAAAGTCTCCTTTTTCGAATTCTCGCCCTAATTATACATCCCTATTATCTCCCTTGCCCAAATCCCATCTTCCCCTTAGAATCAAACCCATGGCCAGCAAAGATATCACCCCCGTCCGTCGGCAATATCTCGAGATCAAACGCCAATACCCCAACGCGATCCTCTTCTTCCGCCTGGGGGATTTTTACGAGACCTTCGACCACGATGCCGAGATCACCGCCCGCGAGCTGGACATCGTGCTGACCTCGCGCGGCATCGGCAAGGGGCAGCGCGTCCCGCTGGCCGGGATCCCCTACCACGCAGTCGAAAATTACCTCGCCCGCCTGATCGAAAAGGGCTACCACGTCGCCATCTGCGAACAGATCGGCAGCCAGCCGGTCAAAGGCCTGTTCCCGCGTGAAGTCGTGCGCGTGGTCACCCCCGGCACAGTCGTCGAACCCGGTCTGCTGCCCAGCGACGCCAACAACTACCTGGCCGCGATCGTGGTGTCCGACAGTTCGACTGCCGGACATGGCTCCGCCGGACATGCGGGGCGCGCCAGCGTGGCCTACGCCGACATCACCACCGGCGAATTTGCCGTCACCGAACTTTCCGCCGACGCGCTGCGCGCCGAACTGATCCGTCTGCGCCCCGCCGAAATCCTGCACCCGGATACGCTGACGCTCAACAACGAACTGCCCGGACACCTGACTCCCTGGCCCGCCTGGCGCTTCGAAGCGGGACGCTGCGAAGAGGCCCTCCTGGCCCATTTCCGGGCCGGTTCGACCGACGGCTTCGGCTTGCGCGGCAAGGCCCTGGGCATTCGCGCCGCCGGAACGCTCATCCAGTACCTGCAGGAGACGCAGCCCAACGCCCTCAAGCTGCTGACCAGCCTGCACACGTACAGCCTGAACGAATTCATGACCCTGGACGCGGCCACGCGCCGCAACCTGGAATTGACCGAAACCTTGCGCGGCGGGCTGGACGGCTCGCTGCTGGGCGTGCTCGATCACAGCGTCACGCCGATGGGCAAACGCCTGATGCGCCGGTGGGTCAGCCGGCCGCTGCTGGAAGTGGACAAAATCCGCCGCCGGCAGGAGGGCGTCTCCTTCTTCTTCGAACGCGGCCTTAAGCGCGCCGAACTGCGCAGCGCGCTCAAGCCGTTGGCCGACCTGGAACGTCTCGCCAACCGCATCGTGGCCGGACACGCCCAACCGCGCGACCTGGTCTCCCTGCGCGAGACGCTCGAACGGCTGCCCGGGATACGCGACATCCTTCCGCCGGAGAACAGCGCCGAGGCCAAAACCCTGCCCCTGCAGGAACTGGATCCCTGCAAACAGGAATTGAGCCTCGTCCAGTCTGCCATCGCCGACGACCCGCCCGCCACCCTGCAAAACACGGGCGTGATCCGCAGGGGATACGCGGAAGAGCTGGACAACGTGATCGAATCGTCCCGCCATGCCCGTGAGTGGATCGCCAATCTCGAATCAATCGAACGCGAACGGACGGGCATCAAATCGCTGAAGGTCGGCTACAACAAGGTCTTCGGCTACTACATCGAAGTCACCAAAGCCAACACCGGGATGGTCCCCGAAGAGTACATCCGCAAACAGACGCTGGTCAACGCCGAGCGCTACATCACGCCGGAGATGAAAGAATACGAGACGCTGGTGCTGAACGCCGAAGAGCGCATCCACGAGATCGAAACGCGTCTCTTCCGCGAACTCTGCAAGCAGCTCTCGTCCTCCGTGCTCCGCCTGCTGAAGACGGCGCGCGCCCTGGCCGGGCTGGACGTGCTGGCCGCCCTGGCCGAAGCCGCCGCGCTGGGCAGCTACGTCCGCCCTGACGTCGTGGAAGAGGACGTATTGGACATTCGGGATGGACGGCATCCGGTCGTCGAACAGAGTCTGCACGGCATCTCAACGGGCGCGGCGCGCTTCGTCCCCAACGACATCACGTTCGAGGAGGGCGAGCGGGTGCGCATCATCACCGGGCCGAACATGTCCGGCAAAAGCACGTATCTCCGCCAGGCAGCGCTGATCGCGCTCATGGCGCAGATGGGCTCCTTCGTCCCGGCGAAATCGGCAAAGATCGGCCTGGTGGACCGCATCTTCACCCGCATCGGCGCGCAGGACGAAATTCACGCCGGACAGTCCACGTTCATGGTCGAGATGATCGAAGCGGCGAATATCCTGCACCACGCCACGCCGCGCAGCCTGCTCATCCTGGACGAGATCGGGCGCGGCACGAGCACTTACGACGGCGTCTCGATCGCCTGGGCGGTGGTCGAGTACATCCACAACCACCCGCAGTTGCGCGCCAAGACCCTGTTCGCCACCCACTACCATGAACTGACCCAACTGGCCGAACTGCTGCCGGGCGTGCGCAACTACAACGTGGCCGTCAGCGAAGCGGATACCAAAGTGATCTTCCTGCACAAGATCGTCCCCGGCGGGGCCGACAAATCCTACGGCATCCACGTCGCGCAACTGGCCGGGCTGCCAGGTCCCGTCGTCCAGCGCGCCAGCGAGATCATGGCCGAACTGGAGAAATCGTCCGGGCAGGCGGTGCACATCAACCCGCAGGCTGCGCAGCAAGTCGCGTTGTTCCCCGAAACCAATCCGCTGCTGGACGAAATCAAGGAGCTGGACATCAATTCGCTGTCCCCGATCGAAGCGCTGAACAAGCTGTATGA
>JAADGN010000121.1 GCA_013152325.1 Chloroflexota bacterium | reverse complement strand
CTGTGATTAGACTGGCAAGATTAGCTGGTTTATCGCCATATAGTGCAACTAATGCTCCCATGTTCATCATTTTTCCTTTTGTAATCTATTGAGGCCCAACTACAGCTTAACCCGCCAATTTTCCCAATAACAGACTATAGGCGGAAAAAACCCTGTTTTTTTGCGCAGGGTGTGTATTTGTCCCATTCTCCAAGCGCATTTTACCCAGTATACAGCAGAATGTGCGCCGATTACAAGCAGGGTTCACCTGCGCGCGGTTTCCAGCCACAGCCGTTCGCCGTCGGTCGAAAGGTGGATCCAGCCGTTCCGGTCGGTGCGCAGCAGGGAGTAGCCCTGCACGGCTTCCAGCGTCCCGCGGTGGGGCAGGCCGCTGCGGTCGTCGGCGGCGACGTCCAGCACGATCAACTGCGGGCGCAGGGAGTCGATCCACGCGGGCGGGTTGAGGGGGGCGTACCCGGAGTCGGCCAGCAGCAAAACCGTCACCGGGCCGACGGCCGCGCCGTTTTCCAGTTCGTCCAGATCGTCGAAGTTCATGCCGATGGGCAGCAGGGCGCGGAAGGATCGCCACTCGATGAGCAGCACCGCGCCGCGCGGACCGACGGCCAGCACGCGCAGCCGCGCGCCCTCGCCCAGGTCGAGGGCGTGGCCGGGACGGGCCAGCGTGACGGGGATCGCATTCTGGGTCAGGTACTTGTCCAGGCGGCGGGAAGCCTGGGACGCCTCGGCGTTGCCGCTCCACAGCACGTTGGCGGGCGAGAAACGTTCCAAAACGCCCGGCAGCGCGGCGACCTGGTCCTCCTGCGTGGCGGCGATGACCAGCCAGTCCAGGTCGCGCCGGAAGGGCGGCAGGCGGCGGCCCAACGCGTCCGAAAGGCGGGAGAGACTGGGGCCGCCGTTCACCAACACGGCGCGTCCGGTCGGAGTCTGGATCAGGACGGCGTCGGCGGAGCCTGCCTCCAGGATGGTGACGTGCAGGCGTCCGTCGGGGGCCGCGACCGCGGCGCGCCAGGTCAGCGCGGCGAGGATTGCCAGGGCGGAGAGGCTGACGGCGGGCGTCAGGGCCGAACGGAATCTTTTTAAACGGCGGCCGGCGAAGGTCCACGCGAGAAGCGCCGCGTAGAACAGGATCACGACCAGCAGGCTGAGGTCCCCCAGGATCAAGACGCCGTGCGGCAGACGTCCGAATAATTCCACCACGCGAATGGTGTAGAGGACGAAAGGCCAGGCGGCCATTGCGGCGAGCTTCCCGAGGGGAAAGTAGAACAGGCTGAGGATCAACGCCAGCCCGCCGAGCACCATCACCGCGGGTTGGGCGGGCAGGATGAAGGGGTTGGCGAGCAGCGAGATGAGCGAGATGCGCTTGAAGTGGTAGGCCATGATGGGCAGGGTGGTCAGTTGGGCGGCCAGCGTGAAGAGCACGTACTCGCCGACCGGCCCGGCCAGGCGCTGCGCGGCGGCCTCCGCCATGAAGCGGGAGGCAAAGCGGACGAAGGATTGCGCGAGCGGCTCGGCATACAGGATAAGCCCGCCCGTCGCGGCGAAGGAGAGCTCGAAGCCGACGTCCCACAAAACCGAGGGGTTGAAATAGGCCATGACCGCGGCCACAAAGGCGAGGGTGTTCATCCCGTCCTGGCGGCGGCCTATCTGCCGGGCAAAGAGCGAAAGCCCGCCCATGATGGCGGCGCGCACGACGGCCGCGTCGGCGCCGACCAGGATGGTGTAGACGGCGATGCCGACGACCGCGGCGACCGCCCCCAAGCGCGGCCCGAAGAGACGGCTGAAAAGCGCGATGAAGAGCCCGGCGATGATGGTGATGTTGAAGCCGGAGATGGCGATGATATGCGTGGTGCCGGTATCCTTGAAAGCCTGCTGCAGGTCGGCGGACAGGCCGGTGTCCACGCCGAGCAGGATGCCCGCCAGCAGCGAGGCCTCGGGGTCGGGGAAAAGCCGGTAGATATTGGCGAGGCTGCGCTCCTTGAGGGCGTAGACCGCGGCCATAAAGTCGCTGCCGCCGCGCCCAACGGGGAGATAGGTCGCTTTGGCGGACGGCATGTAGGCGTGGATGCCGTGCAGGGCCAGGTACTCGCGGTAGGAGAACTCCTCGTTTTCGGGCGGCGTCTTCAGGTAGCCGCGCAAACGCAGACGGTCGCCGTAGTGGTAGGTCTCGCCGGGGTCGACGCGGGCGATGATCAGCCCGTGGACCGAGAGCGGGAACGCGTTACCCGTGTCGATGTACTCGACTTGCAGGTGCAGGTTGGTGTAGTTGTCGCGGTAATCGGGCGGCTCGGTCAGCGTGCCGGTGACCAGGACTTCGTACTCCCGGTCGTTGTACCAGGCGATGTAAAAGGGGTTGATATTCGGCTGTTTGTACTGGCGGCGCGCCGCGCCGAGGAAAAGGAAGATAAAGAGAACAGGGATGAGGGAATACGGATTGGAGGGCGGGCGCTCGGACGATCGGGGGTGCTGCCGGGAGCGGAATCTGCGGATGCCGAAGAAAGCCAGCGCGCCGACCAGGGAGGCGGCGGCCAATTGCAGCCAGAGGGCCGTTGAAAGAGCCGCCTGGCTGGCAAGGACGATGCCGCTCATAAAGGCCAGCGAGAGCCAGAAAAGAGGCTGCATGAGAAATCCCACCTGCGAAAATATGCGAAAACGGTCGCCGCCCTTCCCTACGGGGTAAGCGGATACACAACTCCCAGGATTGCCAGCGTTCCAAAAATCAGGACCACCACCGTTGCGCCGAGGATGGCGTCGCCGAATTCACGGCGGTCCACCAGGTGCAGCAGCGGGTAGATGCCCTCCACTTCCCAGCGCGGCCCGCCAAACCAGGTGAAGACCAGTCCGCCCAACAGGCCGCCGACATGTCCCCAGTTATCGATGCCGGGCGAGAGGCCGATGAACAGGTTGACGGCGGCAACCATGATCACGTTGCTCAAGGCGCGTTTGGCGCGGCTGCCAAACAGCGTGCGATGTTGGTACAGGAAGACTCCCTCGGCTGCCAGCAGCCCGAAGATGGCCGTGGACGCGCCGATCGAAGCGGACGACGAGAAAAAGAACGAGAAGACGTTCCCGGCAAAGCCGCCCAGCAGGTAGAGCATCAGGAAGCGGACGTGCCCCATGCTGCGTTCGATCCCCACGCCGATGACGAGCAGGGCGTACATGTTGAATCCGATGTGCAGGATCGATCCGTGCAGGAGAACCGGCGTGATCAGACGCCACAATTGCCCGCTGCGGATCAGGGAGTTGACCTTGGCTCCGAGCTGCAGCGGCAAATCGGCGCCGAAGAAAAATTTGCTGCCGACCTGCAGGACGTAAACCAGTATCGTGATCGCCAGGATGGCATAGGTGACCGTCGGGGGGACGGCGGGCATCGCAACGCTGACCGGCTGCCGGGGCGGCGGGGCCGGTTCTTCGGGATAAGGCCGGGATGTATGAATGCTCACAAAGAAACCTTTCGGGGATGCACGCGATGATGTTCAGCGTGGATAATGGCGCGGATGGTATCGACCGTCTCGTCCAGGAGGAAATCGCTGTTGACGACCACGTAATCAAAATCGTCGACGCGCTTGAGTTCCTGGCGGGCGGTGGCAATGCGCAGGTTCAGGCCCTCGGGCGTCTCGGTCTTGCGCGCCCTCAGCCGGTTGACCATCTCCTCCTCGTTCCGCGTGGTCAGGAAAACCAGCACGGCCTCCGGCTCGAGTTTGCGGATCGTCCCCGCCCCCTGCACGTCGATCCGCATGACCACGTCCTTGCCGCTGGCGAGCGCGTCGCGCACCTGTTGTTTGGGGATGCCCTTGTAATCGTTGTAGACGATGGCATGTTCCAACAATTCGTCCGCCTCGATCATGCGGGCGAACTCGTCGCTGGACACGAAGAAATAATCCACGCCGTTCACTTCCTTGGGCCGCTTTGGGCGGGTGGTCGCGGTGACCACAAAATGGAACGGCAGGCCGCGTTCCTTCATGCGCTGCAGGACGGTGTCCTTGCCCACGCCCGACGGGCCGGAGATGACGATCAGCAAAGGCTCGGGGTGAAAAATATCGAAATCGGGATCAGCTATCATGCCCCTATTTTACCTTATCCGCCAGGCCGGGGCGACCGCCCGGCGAACCCTTGAAATCCTGGCGGTGATGCAGGTAAAATTGGACCGGAGGAACGAATGCCCACCTACGACTATTTCTGTCTCGACTGTAAACGCCGTTTCGAGGTCTTCATGACCTACAGCGAATACGGGACCCGCCCCGTGGCCTGCTCCCGCTGCGGCGGCAAGAACGTCCGCCGACGACTGCCGCGTGTGCGCGTCCTGCGCTCGGACGAGAGCCGCCTGGAGGCCCTGGACGATCCGTCCGCGTTGGAGGGGCTGGAGGACGATCCGCGCGCCCTGGGCAAGATGATGCGCCAGATGGGGAAAGAACTGGGCGAGGACCTGCCGCCCGAATTCGATGACATGGTTGGCCGGTTGGAAGCGGGGGAAAGCCCGGAAGAGATCGAGAAAAGCCTGGATTAAGTAAGACCTCCGAGGTCTTAGAGACCTCGGAGGTCTACAGCCGGGCAATGATAACCCGGCGCATCTCTTCCTGCACAACATCCCACGCCTGACCGGCATCGATAATGCTCCACCGCTGCGGCTCCTCACGCGCCAGCGCCAGGTAACCCTGGCGCACGCGCCGGTGGAATTCCACGGTATACGCATCCAGGCGATTCCATTCGTCGCCATTTTCCTTGCGCTCCAGGCCGATTTCCACGTCCACATCGAGCAGGATGGTCAGGTCGGGGAGGAGCCCGCCGGTCGCATAGTTGATCAGGGCGCGGATTTTTTCCAAATCCTGTTGATGGCCGTAACCCTGGTAGGCGAGCGTCGAATCGGCGTAGCGGTCAGAGATGACGATCTCGCCCACGGCCAGCCGGGGCTTGATGACCTGCTCGACGAACTGGGCGCGCGCCGCCTGGAAGAGCAGGGTCTCCGTGCGGGGGTGCATCTCGGTGTTTTTCAGGTTGTTGAGAATTTCGCGCACCTGCTCGCCGATGGACGTCCCGCCCGGTTCGCGGGTGGGGAAAACGGTATGACCCCGCTCGCGCAGATACTCCACGAGATAGGGGATATGAGATGACTTGCCGGAGCCTTCGGGGCCTTCGAGGGTGATGAACATAATTTAGAAAATAGAGAATGGGGGAATAGGGGATGGGGGATGGGGAGAGAAAGAGCAGAGAGGCGTGCAGGGTTTGCCACTACGCTCTGCCCGCCGCTCCCTACTCCTTGAATATCCGCACATGCCGACGCGGTTCCTTCCCGTATGAATGCGAGATCAACTCCGCTTTGCGCGCCATCTCGTGCTGGATGCGCCGTATCATCGCCGGGCCGGGGGGCAGGTCCACCCAGCGTTCGCCATTCAACACCGCCGCGATGGCGGCCTGGGTCTGGCGCTTGACGGAGCTCACTTCGTTGGACTGCGGCTGCAAGTCAGACAGGTTGAACAGGTCTCCCAGGAACTTCTCGATCTGGCTGACAGTGTTCGCCCGCAGCACGTAAATCGGCATGCCGCGCCGCTCGGCGTCCATCACCGTTTGCTGGCGTTTGCGGTAATACGTCCGCAGGGTGACGAGCACGTCCGCCTCGCCCACCTCGCGCACGATCACCGCCGGGACGCCCAGCCGTTTGGTCGCCTGCATCAGCCGGTTGCGCGCCACGCCATAGGGATAGACGCGCGTCGTCGGCAGGGGTTCGGTGGATATCGGGACGTAGGCCGGCGTCTCCACAGCGGCGGGCAGACCCGGGGCCACGCGCGAACCGTTCTTGCTCATCGGCCCCCGCGCCGTCCCGGACTTCGGGGCTGCTTCCGCTTTTTCGATGAGAATATGCCCGTCGGCATCCCGCGTACGGATCTCCGCCGGCAGCGGGTAGCCGCGCAGGAGCGCGTCCACCGCGGCGGCCACATCCGGATGAACGGCCAGCCGGTCGCGGTGCTGGATTTCGATCAGCACATCGAAGGTCGGCGGGGCGCGGCGCTCGAGGACGGTCTTCTGCGTGCCACGGCGGCGGGCCTCCTCGTCCGAGAGCGTGACCGCTTCGATGCCGCCCACCAGGTCGGAGAGGGTCGGGTTGAGCAGCAGGTTGTCGAGCGTGTTGCCGTGCGCCGTGCCGATCAACTGCACGCCGCGTTCGCCGATGGTGCGCGCCGCGGCGGCTTCCAACTCACGGCCAATTTCATCGATGACGATGACCTCCGGGTTGTGATTCTCGACCGCCTCGATCATCACTTCGTGCTGGAGGGAGGGCGTGGCGACTTGCATCCGACGGGCTTTGCCCACCGCGGGGTGCGGCACGTCGCCGTCGCCGCCGATCTCGTTGGAGGTATCCACGATGACCACCCGTTTGTTCTCGGCCAAAATGCGGGCCGCCTCGCGCAGCATGGTCGTCTTGCCCACCCCGGGTCGGCCCAGCAGGAGGATGCTCTTGCCCGAGGTGATGATGTCTTCGATGATGTCGATCGTGCCGTAGACGGCGCGGCCGACGCGGCAGGTCAGGCCGACGATATGTCCGCGCCGGTTGCGGATGGCCGAAATGCGGTGCAGCGTGCGCTCCAGGCCGGCGCGGTTGTCGGCGTCGACCTCCCCGATGCGCTCAACCACATAGTCGATGTCTGCACCCGTTACTTCTTTTTGGTCGAGCACGATCTCGTGTTCGACGAAGCGCGCCGTCGGTACGCGGCCCAAGTCGAGGATGACCTCCAGCAGGTTGTCGCTGTTGTTGGCCGCTCTCACGGCCTCGGCGACAGGCTCCGGGAGGACGTTCAACAGGGCATCTAAATCGTCGGTGATTCGTAGTTGCGTCATGCGTCTATCCGTTTGTGGATTTGGTCGTCTTGCGGATGGATGCGGCGGGATTGACCCAGGCCGTATCCGTGTTGGCCGGGACAGTGTTTGTGATGCGCTGGACGTTGACCAGATGTTTGACCATCACGGCCTGACGCGGCCCGGCAGCCGCGCCCATTTCCGCCAGGATCATCTCCAGCCAGGCCTGGTACGAGCGCACGCACAAATAGACGGGACGGCCGCGCCGGTCGGCGAGATGCGCCAGCAAGTTGATGAGTTTTTCGCCGACATCCTCCGTGTTCGGGTGGATCAGCGGCTGGACCAAAATGCCCTGCGGCCCGTACGCCAGGTCAACGTATGCCTGCAGTCCATCCGCCTGACAGACCAGTCCATCGGAATGTTTGGCAAAGACTTCGATCTGCTGGAGCAGGGGCGGAACGATCTGGCGGCGCAGGCCCTGCACAGGCAGCAGGTCCGCGTGCCGCATCATAAACCATAAATTACCAGATCCGGTCGCGGGCTTCAGATCGCTCAAGTCCCAGATGCGCTGCCAGGCGTAGACCGCGAATCCGCCCCGCCGCAGGGACTGAAAGAGCGCCGCGCTTTCGTCCACTTCGGCCAACACCTGGTGCGCGCCCCACTTCCCGGCGTGGATGGTCAGGTGTTCGATCAGGGCTGGCAAGGCCGTGTGCCCGTCCAGTTGCCCTGCCGGGGCCAGGTACGTCAGGCGTGCAAACGGTTCGCCTTCGTCCTGAATGACGCAGCCCAGCAGCGGATTGGTCGGCTCGTCATCTGCGACGCCGGTGTATATGCGGCGCGTCGGATCGAGATGTGCCAGGAAATTGGCCGCCCTCAATGGGTTGCCGCGCGTCATCGCCTGTACACTGTCGAGAGGCAGCGCCTCAGCGCGATAGCGGTGAACAGTTGGCAAATCGAATAATTCGAGGGAGCGGACGGACATATTGGTTGTGAGTAACGGGCAGCGAGAAACCAGCGTGACCCATATCTCGTATCTCGTTACCCTCCTATTTCACCAGCGAAAGGAAGTATTCGTGAAAGCGTGTGTCGCCGGTCAGTTCGGGGTGGAAAGAGGTCGCCAGCAAATGACCTTGCTGGGCAGCCACGATGCGCCCGTCCGGCAGGACGGACAACACTTTCGCCTCGCCGCTGACCGATTCGATGATCGGGGCGCGGATGAAAACCGCATGGTAGGGCGCGTCGGTCTTGGTGGCAAGCTCGAGCGGCTCGATGTCCAGGTCGGCCTCGAACGAGTCCACCTGGCGGCCAAACGCGTTGCGCTCGACGGTGATGTCCATCAGGCCGAGCAGGGGCTGGTCGCGGCGGGCGTCTTTGGAAAGAAATATCGCCCCGGCGCACGTGCCCCAGATGGCGCGCGCCCGCCCAAAATCCCGGAGCGGCTCGAAGAGACCGAAATCCACGGACAGCTTGCCGATGGTGGTCGATTCGCCGCCGGGGATGATCAGGCCGTCCAGGTCGTCGAGGTGT
Source organism: Chloroflexota bacterium (assembly GCA_013152325.1). Lineage (GTDB taxonomy): Bacteria > Chloroflexota > Anaerolineae > Anaerolineales > Villigracilaceae > Desulfolinea. The sequence continues at coordinate 10,361 of JAADGN010000121.1, read as the reverse complement.
TCGGGCAGGCGCACTTCGGCAGTCTCCACGCCCAGGCGGTCGAGCATAACGATGTGTTCGGCAAAATCGCCCTGCAGGGCAAGAACTCCAATTTTCATGGTTCAAATCGCAAGCAGTGGACGACGGACGGCAAACGCAGCAACGGCCAGTCGTCCACGGTCAGTTTACCAGCCGCGTCCCGCGATCTTCTCCACCTCGGGCATGGTGGAGACGTTGCGGCCGACCATTGGCTCGCCAAGGTCCTTGCTCACCTCGGCCAGGATGGCCGGGTCGCTGTAATGGGTGGTGGCCTTGACGATGGCCGCGGCGCGCTTGGCCGGGTCGCCGGATTTGAAGATACCCGAGCCGACAAAGACGCCGTCCACGCCGAGCTGCATCATCAGCGCCGCATCCGCCGGGGTGGCGATCCCGCCCGCGGCAAAGTTGACGACCGGCATGCGGCCCAGTTCGCGCGTCTCTTTGACCAGTTCGTACGGCGCGCCGATTTCTTTGGCAAAGTGCATCACCTCTTCTTCGGGCATGTTCTGCAGGCGACGGATCTCGTCCAGCACGGTGCGGGCATGTCGGACGGCTTCCACCACGTCGCCGGTGCCGGCCTCGCCTTTGGTGCGGATCATGGCCGCGCCCTCGCCGATTCGGCGCAGCGCCTCGCCCAGGTTCCGGCATCCGCAGACGAACGGGACTTTGAAATCGTGCTTGTAGATGTGATGCTCCACGTCCGCCGGGGTAAGCACCTCAGACTCGTCAATGTAGTCCACGCCGAGGGCCTCAAGAATTTGCGCCTCGACGAAGTGCCCGATGCGGGCCTTCGCCATGACCGGAATGCTGACCGCGTCCATGATCTTCAAGATCAGTTCGGGGGCGCTCATGCGGGCTACGCCGCCTTCGGCGCGGATATCGGCCGGGACGCGCTCGAGCGCCATCACCGCGCAAGCGCCTGCCTCCTCGGCAATTTTCGCGTGTTCAGGTGTAACGACGTCCATGATGACGCCGCCCTTGAGCATTTGGGCCAGCCCTTTCTTAACGGCAAAAGTACCAGTTTGCTGTTCCATTTTCACAGCCTCCTATTACCACTTTTATGATTTGATTCTACCACGCTGGGGAAGGGCGAGGAAGAATACAATGCTCCAAAACCGGTCATGAAAAATCCTTGACAAACGAAGAATTCCGTGTACAATTAGTACAATAATACAATTAGTACAATTCTTCGACTGCCTTATGAATGCAAACGACCTAGCCCCTCTAATCTCCCGCATCCGGCTCGACCTGCGCTCCGGCATCCCGATCTATATGCAGATCATGGAACAGATCAAGCAGTTGGTCGCCAGCGGAACGCTGAAAGCCGGCGACCAACTACCGACAGTGCGAGCCCTGGCCCAGGAACTGCGGGTCAACTTCAACACCGTCGCGCGGTCCTACCGTCTGCTGGATGAAGCCGGCGTGATCTCCACCCAGCAAGGGCGCGGCACGTACATTTTGGAAATCCCGCCGCCGGAGAAAGCCGAGAAACTGCGCCGCCAGGCGCTGGAAGCGCTCGCGCGCCGCTACCTGCGCGAGGCTCTCCAACTGGGATATACGCCGGATGACATCATCCGTGCATTACAGGAACAAGTCACGGACTGGCACAAAACAAACGACCTGTCCGACCACGAATAAAAAGCGAGGTTACCATGTCACCGAAAATCACAAAACTCAACAAGCTTCAAATAAAAGGCGGAGCACAAGACCAACGCATCTCCGGTTTTGCCGGACTGCTGTTTGGCATCTTCGCGATAGCGGCTGCGGTGGGAGCAGCCATCCTCGATGCGAACGGCCTTGATGACGCCTGGATCGGCGTCTGGACAACCGGCATGATATTGATCGGCGTCTACTTCCTGTTCGCCTTCAAAGTCGCTTCCCAGTGGGAGAAAGCGATCGTCCTGCGCCTGGGCAAATTCCGGGAACTGGCCGGGCCTGGCGCGTTCTGGATTATTCCGATTGTGGACACCATCCCTGTTTGGATAGACCACCGCGTCATGGTCACGCCGTTCTCGGCTGAGAAAACGCTGACCATGGATACCGTCCCGGTGGACGTGGACGCGGTCCTGTTCTGGGTCGTCTGGGACGCGGAGAAGGCCGCCCTGGAGGTTGAAGACTATCAGATCGCCATTGCCTGGGCCGCACAGACCGCGCTGCGCGAGGTCATCGGGCAGATGACCCTGGCCGACATTTTGGTCGGCCGCGCCAAGATGGACGCCGATTTGCAGAAGATCATCGATGAGCGGACGACGCCCTGGGGCATTACCGTTCAATCAGTCGAGATCCGCGACATCGTCATTCCGCAGGATCTGGAAGACGCCATGAGCCGCCAGGCGCAGGCCGAGCGCGAACGTCAAGCGCGCGTCATCCTGGGCGAATCCGAAAAGCAGATCGCGGCTTCGTTTGCCGAAGCGTCGAAGGCATATGTCGACAATCCGACCGCCCTGCACCTGCGGGCCATGAATATGCTCTTCGAAGGCCTGAAGGAAAAGGGCGCGCTGGTCATCGTCCCCAGCAGCGCCGTGGACACGATGAATCTGGGCGGCCTGAGCGGTATCGTCTCGATGGCGCAGAACAATCTGCCGGAAGAAGAGTAAACAGGCAAGGCAAACGATCTTTACTTCCGCATTTCAACGTTTCACGTGGAACTTTAGTGTATCCCTGCGAAGAATTTCAACTTTCGCAGGGGTGGCTCAAAGGAGAAAACAATGTCTACCCGCACTACATTGATCGTTTCGGTCATCCTCATTCTGGCAGTCAGTGTGGTCAGCGCCATGTTGTATCCGCAACTTCCTGAGCTGGTCGCGTCTCACTGGAATGCCAACAATCAGGTGGACGGCTACATGTCCCGCTTCTGGGGCGCGTTCCTGATGCCGGTCGTTTCCGTCGGGATGCTGGCGCTGTTCCTGCTTATCCCGACAATCGACCCACTGAAAGCCAACGTCGCCAAGTTCCGGGGATACTTCAACACGTTTATCCTGCTGCTGCTTGTTTTCCTGTTCTACATCCACGGATTGACGCTGGCCTGGAATCTGGGCCATACCAGTTTCGATATGGGCACTGCGATGCTGCCTGCGCTGGGATTGTTTTTCATCTACCTCGGGATCATGATGAAAAAGGCCAAGCGGAACTGGTTCATCGGCATCCGTACTCCCTGGACGTTGAGCAGCGATGCCGTCTGGAACGAAACTCATCGCCTCGGCTCAACGCTGTACATCGCTTCAGGCATTCTCGCCCTGGTCGGAGTGTTCTTCGCCCCTTACGCACTTTGGTTCGTCATGGCTCCGCTGCTTGGGTCATCACTGTTTTTGGTGGTCTATTCCTATGTCCTCTACCAGCGGGAAACGAAAACGGATTAGTTTCATCGCTTGCACTTGGAGGCAGCAATGACCGAGCAAACGAAATGGGAATATCGCGTACTGACGATTGGCTCCGTTTTTGGGACCAAAGACGAGCAAATCGAAACGACACTGGATGAATGGGGCGAAGAGGGCTGGGAAGCTGTCAGTGTTTATACGCCCAGCAATGGCGCCAAAGTGACCATCGTTGCCAAGCGCCCGCTGACCCGGTCCACGCGACGCTCGCGCAATATGCCTTGATTGGATAAAGAACATGCTTGAACGTAAACCCCTGACCATCTATCTGCTGATCGCTTTCGCCTTTTCCTGGACCTTATTCCTGCTTCCGTTGGCCTTTGGCGATGTCGATCCAAAAACGAAACAACTTGTTACAATGGGCTTCTTTGCGCTGGCCATGTGGGGGCCTGGCGTTGCTGCCATTGCAGCGACCCGGGTTTCCGGACAGCCATTCAGCGCGCTGAGACTCAATCGTCTTGGCCCGAAACGCTTCTACCTGTGGGCCTGGCTCCTGCCTCTTGGGTTGAGCCTTGCCGCCGGGGCAATCACCATCTTGCTGGGACTGGGCGCTTTCGATCCGAACTTGACGGTGATCCGGGAATCCATGTCCGGCATGCCGGGCGGCGAGACGATCAATCCGTGGCTGATTGTGCTGGCGCAAGCTGCTTCCGCTGTGATCCTGGCGCCGCTTATCAACATGCTTTTTGCCGTGGGCGAAGAACTCGGCTGGCGCGGTTTCCTGCTGCCCAAATTGCTGCCGCTGGGTCAAGGGAAGGCCATCCTCCTGAGCGGAGTCATCTGGGGCGTATGGCATGCGCCAGCCATCGTACAGGGGCTGAATTATCCCGGCTACCCGATCGCAGGGATATTCATGATGGTCGTCTTCACCATTCTTTTGGGCGCTATTCTCAGTTGGCTATACCTGAATACGAAAAGCCCCTGGGCTCCTGCGCTGGCGCACGGTGCTGTCAATGCCGTGGCGGGAATACCCGTTCTCTTTCTCAAGCCAGGCTTTGATATGGCGTTCGGCGGGACGCTGGCCAGCGTCGCCGGATGGATTGGGCTGACGCTTTTTGTGGGCTGGTTGATCCTGACCCGTCGGTTGCCGGTCAAAAGTGCAGAGCAGTTGCAAAATTGAACGTGTCGCATTTCCCCGTTCTTGGGACGAAAAGAGAGGCTTTCCAGCCCACTCTTTTATAGAACATTTGTTCCATGCCAAATTGGGTCTTGTTTTGTGTCCTTTTTCCGGCTACACTATACATGCTATGCTTGGCACAGGTCCACTCGAATCAAGCCCAAATCTCAGGGAAACAGTCACCCGTCTCCGGCGTCTGGTGGAATTAAGTACCACGCTCAATTCCACGCTTAATCTCAACGATCTGCTCCAGCTCATCATCCAGACAGCGGCCGAGATATTGGAGTGTGATGCGACGTCGATTCTGCTGTACGACGAGAAAGATGACCATCTTTTTTTCGCCGCCGCAACCGGTTCAGACCCCAAAAAACTGGCTGAGATCCCGGTGCCGCTTGAGGGCAGTCTGGCGGGAACGATCTTCCGCACCAACCGCCCCCTGATCCTGAATCAACTCGAGGGGGATCCCCGTCATTACAAACAGGCATCCCGGCACGTGGGCTTCCAGGCCCGTTCCCTGCTGGGGGTTCCCATGCGCATTCGAGACCGGACGACGGGAGTGCTGGAAGCCCTGAACAAGCGTAACGGCCCCTTCACGCAAACAGACCAACACGTTCTCACGGTGGTTGCCTCTCATGCTGCGGTCGCCGTCCATAACGCGCAATTGGTACAGGCGCTTAAGCAGGCTTACGAGAGGGTCAGCACAGCCGATCAATTGAAGAGCAGTTTCCTGGCCTTGGCTTCACACGAATTGCGTACTCCCCTGGGAATCATTATCGGGTATGCCACTTTTTTGCGCGAAGAGTCCCAGGGGGAATTGTCTGAACACGCGGAACATGTCCTGAATGCCGCCATGCAAATGCGCGCCCTTTTGGAGGACATGACCAACCTGACTTTGCTTGAGACGGCAGAATCAACTTTCAAATCCCGTGCTGTCGCCATTCAAGATGTGCTGGAAAAGGCCTGTGAAGAAATCGATGAATTGGCGAGCGCAAAAGCGCAAACCCTGGTTTTTGATTTCCCGAAACAGCCTTTGCAGGTAACCGCGGATTCTAAAAAATTGACGGCTGCATTTGTCAACCTGCTTCACAACGCGGTCCGCTTCTCGCCGGAAGGGGGACAAATCGGCGTCGGGGCAAAACGCGAACAAGACGGGGTTTTGAGTTGGGTACAGGATAATGGCATAGGAATCCCCCCGGATCAGCTGGGGGAAGTCTTTCAAAAATTCTATCAGATCGAGTCGCCCAATGTCCGCCACTATAGCGGCATGGGCATCGGGCTGACGATTGCCAAGGGCCTGATCGAAGCCCAGGGGGGACGAATCTGGGCCGAGAGCGAGGGGGAGAACAAAGGCTCTACCTTCAAGGTGTGGCTGCCAACTGCCGATCAATCCCCGTTATAGCGATACAGGTTTCTCCTTCTCCTTTTCTGTTTTCTCCAAAAAGGCTACAGCCTTGCCTTGGTCATCGTCCATGATCAGGGAAAGATGGTGGTTGGGGCAGAAATCCTCGACCGCGATCAAGCGCAAACACTCGAGCAGCGTTTCATTGGTGGATATCCAATCGGACAGGTGATTGGGGGTATCGTAGAAAAATGGACGATTGAAGATTACATCCTCGTCATCCAGATAGATTGCCAGCGGATAGATTTGCGCCTCCATCAGGTCCTGGAAGAAGTGCGTGCCAAAGGACGGCTCCGGTGCGGAGCCAATGCCCTCTCCGGAGAGTTCGATCAGGGCGCGGGTGTTGTAAATGTCCGCATAGCCGATGTGCACGCCCAAATCCGGGCTGGATGTGCCCCAGCGTCCCGGCCCGACAGCGATAAACGTCTGGTCTTCCAGCGCCGCGTTCAGGTGTCCGATGGCGCGTTCAAGTTTGTTCCGCTCAGCTTGCGTGGACAGGCTGAAATACTTTTCCGGTGAGACAAACAGGACGTAGCGGATTTCCTGCACGCTTCCCCGCGGGACCATGCGCCGCGTGGAAAAGATGATTTTATCTTCAGGGATTTCGGACGGAAGCCGCACCTCGTCCGTGTTGCGGATGTGGCTCTGCGGACGGCACTGCAAGAGTGTGATCTGCGTCTTCGGTTGGAGCGTGCCCGGGGCAAGAATCTTGATCGTAAATTCAGTGTCCACCGGCGAGTTATAATGCTTTTCCAGCAGCCCGAGCGCCGTTCGCATGTGTTCGGCGAAGGGCGTCCGCCGCAGCAGCTCGTCAAATGTGATGACCAGTTTCCGGGAGTCCACCAGATTCGTTCGCAGCGCGGAGAGATACCCGTCCTCGTCCACCTGGGCGATGTAACGCAGCGGAGCATAACGGGAGTTCAACACCTCGCTGATGGGCAGGGTCTTGAAAACATTTTCTTCCAGGTCGATCAAGTCCACGTATTGTTGCGAATAGCGGCGAATGGACTTGACTTCATCCGCCGGGTGCAGGAGTGGACGGCTGAGCGCCACCAGCCGGGGATAGTCGTTGCCCGTTTGGTCGACAGCGCGTGTCCCCAATCCCCAAACCAGACGCAGGAACCCGTCCTCCTTGCGGATTTGGGGTGACCAGCGATACAGGTTGCGACTGAACGCGACGCCCGCGCCATGCGGCAGGTAATAACGCCCAAAACGTTCCCCTTGCACAAACTGGATCAAAATCGCTATGCGCTCATCATAGTCGATCAGCCCCGTGCGGCGGCGGTAAAGGATTGGATCCGCCCGCAGACCGCTGGCATAGACTCTGGCGATCGCGTCTGTCAACGCGTCCAGGTTCCCTTCCAGCGTACTCTGGTTGGGGCAAAAATAACTGTCATATTTGCCCGCGAAGGAATTCCCGAAACTGTCTTCCAGCAAACTGGAGGATCGAACGATCAATGGCTGATCGCCCGCGTCTTCCAACAGTTCACGCAATTGTTCGAGGATGTCTTCCGGGAATTTGCCTGCACGGAATTCTTTCTCAAGCACGGGATGTTCAACCCGTATCTGCTCCTCGGATTTGTATTTCTGGTCAGCCCAGCGCATCAAGCCATTGGCCGACATGAAAGAGTACATCACGTCCGAGCCAAGATAATACGAGACCGGGGTACGAATGCTATCCTTGACTTCGTCCGGAGCGACCTCGGTCAGGATGCGTTCCGCCAACAGCATTCCGGCGGATTTCCCCCCGATCTTGCCCTGACCGATCTTTCGGCGGCGGATGCTTTTCAGGTCCGAAACAGTAAACCACTGTTTGGCAATGTTGATGTATGCCAGGTGGTCGCTGATCATGGTGCGAATCAGGACGACCTTGATCTCTTGCAAGCGCGCTTCCAATTGTCCCCGTTCTGCAAGCGGCAAATCTTCAATCGCCGCCGCCTGGTTGAAGAGCATGTCTTGGGGGGCAAGTTCCGGATTGAACGTGACCAAATCCGGCTCGTCGCCGCTGCGCTCAGAAAGTATTTTGCGGACGATCTCTTCGAAATCTTCGTAAGGCAGGTTGTAGGCAAAATAGAAATCCGTCAACGAATCGCGGATGCGCGCCACGCGAAGTTCCCAAATTTCAGGGGGCTCCTCCGCAAAGGGATCATGCAATCCTTCGCGCGCCTGTGACAGGATCGCCTTCTCGCGCGCTTCGGCGTCGAAGGCTTCCCTGCTGATGATGCCCCGCTCAAAAAGTTCACGACGCATGCGAGCACGGATGCGACTGCTCAACACAGGGTATTGGTTGAGCGTCAAATAAATATTCAGGATGTGGTCAGAAGATGGCGCGGGCAGGGTCATGAGTGGTTACCAGTGGTCTTGTAGACCTCGGAGGGCTATTCCCCAAAGCATCGAGAAAATACCATAAGGTGGTACGAAAAGTGCCAGGGAAGTTTCATGCCCTGACACTTGCTTCTTTCAACCTGCAAACTTGCAGCGTTTACCCCAAATGCATCGGCATGATCACGTGGGTAAAGTCATCATCTCCAACAGGGCGGATCACGCCTGGAGCGTTGGGGGCGGAGGTTTCAATTGCCACGTTGGGCGTGTTGATCACTTCGAGCACCTCGCGCAGGAATTTGACATTGAAGGCGATCAACAGCCCGATGCCGTCCACGGTGGCCTCGACAATCGTCTCGTTCGAGCCGGTCTCCTCGGACTGCGCCGAAATCTCGACCTCGCTCGGGTCCATATCGTTATTGGCCGCCTTGATATCCAGCCGCGCCACGTTCGAGCCTTCACGAGCGAAAATTTCGGCCTGTTTGCACGCCTTGAGCAGGGAGGCGGTCGAGACCAGCGTGCGCGACTTGTACGAGCGCGGGATGATCTGCTGATAGTCCGGGAACGTACCGTCAATCAACTGCGAGACCAGTTCGGCATCCTTGATGCGGAAGATCACCTGTCCGCGTCCTTTGGGCACGACCATCGCGATTCCCTCGTCGCTGTCACCGGTAATACGCGCCAACTCGCTCAGCGCGCGCGATGGAATGATGGCATTGAATGGCTGTGGAGCGGGCGAGGAAAGTGTCGCCTTCCGTACCGACAGGCGAAATCCGTCCGCGGCCGCCATGATGATCTGATCGCCCTCCACCGTCACCAGCACACCCATCAATACCGGGCGGGCTTCGTCCGTGGAGGCCGCGAAGACCACCTGCTGGATCATCTCTTTAAAGTCCACCACATTCAACTGGATCGCGCCTTCCATGTCCGGCACGGGCAGCGGCGGAAATTCCTGGGCGTCGATGCACTTGATGTCGTTGGTCGAGGAGCCGCTGCGCACCGTCAACGTTTGCGTGCTCCCGTCCAGGCTGAATTGAACCTGGTCGCCGGGCAGTGTGTTCACCAAGTCCGAAAAAGTGCGCGCCGGGACGGTCGTCGAGCCTTCTTCCTCAATACGCGCCGGGATCCAGGCTGTGATGCCCAGTTCCAGATTGGTCGCCGAAAGCCGCAGACGGCCTTCGTCGCTGGCAATCAAGACATTCGCCAGCACAGGCAGCGTACTGCGTGGGGAAACGGCTCTGGAAACAATTCCCAAACCGTGTGCCAGGTTCTCTTGAAGGACGGTTACTCTCATCGGCAGGCCTCTTTTGCGGGGATGTTTTCAAAAGTATATCATTAAACTAAAACGCGGAAATGACCAGCACCAGCAGGATGAACACGATTTCCAGTCCCATCATTCCGGCCAGAACATAAACCGCGATCATCCAGCCGGGGGACTTGGCGGCCAGGCGGGGATCTTCGCCTTCAGCCAGTTGACGGACGGCTTGCGCCGCCTGCCGGATGCCCCCCGTCCAGAGCCAGCCGGGCGTCTCGAGCGGGACGATCAGCCTGCTCCCGTTGAAGTCGCGCAGCCACAGCCGGAGCGCTTCCGGCGGTTCGACGGCCAGGTTCCCCGGCAGGATCACTGCCTTGACGTGTGCGCGCGCCTCGTCCGGGATCGCCTCGCCAATCCGTTGGACGGTCAGCGACAGGCGCGGCGCCTGTTTCTCCAGTGCGGCAGCAACCTCCCGGGCGAACGTCCCGTCCCCGGGATCGAAAACCATCACCGGGAAGAGCGCGTGTTTGTTTGCCAACGCCTGAGTGGCTTGTGCGCCATCCCGGCGCAACACCTGCCAGTGATAGACCAGCAACCCCGCGAACAACGCCAATACCTGCAAAACATCCAGGAACTCGTTCGCGAAGCCTTCAGGCCGCGCCCCAAGCAGTGTGCTGAACAGCAGGAAAGCCAGCCGCACGGCCGCGGCCATGCCGCCGACCACGCCGCTGAAGAGCACAAAATAAAGATACACTTTGCGAACAATGGACCGGCGGGCGTGGTCGCCCACGTCACCCAGGGTCAACGCCTCGGCCTGCATGGGACGCCAGGTCAGCATCCAGAGTGGGAGACCCGCCAGCAGAGTCGCCAGTGAAC
>JAADGN010000010.1 GCA_013152325.1 Chloroflexota bacterium | reverse complement strand
CTGCTGACTGTGCCGGAAATCAGCATGGTGGTCGTGGATACCGATTCTAAGCCGGTTATGGATGGCCTGCATGAACATTTCCCCGCAGTCAAGGTTATCGAGCGGCCGGGGCATTTGCGCGCTGACTCCGTCCCGATGAACGAGATTTTGGCCTACGATACCGCTCAAGTCGAAGCCGATTTCTACCTGCAGACGCACAGCACCAATCCGTTGCTGCGGGCGGAGACGATCTCGCGCGGCATCCAGATTTTCCTGGCCCGGTATCCGGTTCACGATTCGCTCTTCTCGGTCACGCGCCTGCAAACCCGTTTGTATGACCAGTTGGGCCGTGCCATCAACCATAATCCCGCCGTTCTGCTCCAGACCCAGGACTTGCCTCCCGTTTACGAGGAGAATTCCTGCTTGTACATCTTTTCCCGTCAAACCCTGCTGACGCGGCGCAATCGTCTCGGCGAGCGCCCGCTGATGTTCGAGATTGATCCCGCCGAGGCCTGGGATATTGACGAAGAACTGGATTTTGCCATCACTGACTTCCTCATGCGACAACGTGCTGATGACTGATTACACTGTACTTCTCACTGCTCCCTACATGATCCCCTTTTTGGACCGCTTCCGCCCGGTGCTGGAAGGCTACGGTCTGGAATTGATCGTGCCGGACGTTGAAGAGCGCATGGAAGAAGCCGACCTGCTCGAGTACGCCGGCCAATTTGACGGTGCGATTTGCGGCGACGACCGCTACACCGCTCGCGTTTTGGAAGCAAGTGCGCCGCGTCTGAAGATCATCTCCAAGTGGGGGACAGGGATCGATTCAATCGACGCCGAAGCCTGCTCCCGTTTGGGGATCAAAATTGGCCGCACGCCCAACGCTTTTACGTTGCCGGTCGCGGATTCTGTCATGGGCTACATTTTGGCCTTTGCCCGCCGCCAGCCCTGGATGGACAGGGCTATGAAAGCGGGCGAATGGCAGAAGATCCCTGGCAAAGCTCTGAGCGAGTGTACGCTCGGCGTGATCGGTGTGGGCCATATTGGCAAGGCTCTGGCGCGGCGGGCGCGCGCCTTTGGCATGACCGTGCTCGGCAACGATATTGTGGAGATTGACCACGTCTTCGTGGCTGAAACTGGCATCCAAATGACTGATCTCCACTCTTTGCTTTCTACTGCCGACTTTGTTTCCCTGAACTGCGACCTGAACCCCACCAGCGAGCATCTCATCAACGCCGGGACGCTGGCGCGGATGAAGCCGACCGCGGTCTTGATCAACACTGCGCGCGGCCCCATCGTGGACGAGCCGGCCTTGGTGGCAGCCCTGCAAAGTGGACAGATTTCAGGCGCGGCCCTGGACGTGTTCGAAGTCGAGCCGCTGCCCGCCGATAGTCTGTTGCTCACAATGGACAACGTTATGCTTGCCCCCCATAACGCCAATTCCAGCCCGGCGGCCTGGGAGCGGGTGCACTGGAATACGATCAGGAATTTGCTGGATGGGTTGGGTATTGATTCGAGCGATTTGAAAAATGACAGATAAAACCGTACTCATCACCGGCGTTGCGGGCGGCATTGGCCGCGCAACGGTTGCTCTGTTTGCTGAGAAAGGCTGGCGCGTCATCGGCGTGGACAGGTCGCTCTTTGGCAGCGATTTTCCCGCTGGCGGACTCTTCATCCAGGCTGACATCTCCCGCGCCGAAGAACTGGAAGCCATTTTCGACAAAGCGCAGGAATTCACATCCAGCCTGGACGCGCTGGTCAATAACGCCGCCATGCAGATTGCCAAGCCCCTGCTCGAGACCACCGTCGAAGAATGGGACGCGGTCATGGCTGCCAACCTGCGCTCGGTCTTCCTGGGCGTCAAACTGGCCTACCCGCTGCTAAAGGCAGAGGGCGGCGGGGCGGTCGTCAACGTCTCGTCGGTTCATGCCATCCAGACCTCGGCCAATATTGCCGCGTATGCCGCCAGCAAGGGCGGCCTGCTGGCCCTGACGCGCGCCATGGCGATCGAGTTCGCGCCCGACGAGATCCGCGTCAACGCCATCCTGCCCGGCGCAGTGGACACGCCCATGCTGCGCGCTGGGCTGGGACGTGGCCACGTTGGCGGCGGCGACATCCATGCTCGCCTTGAGAATCTGGCCCGCAAGACTGTCAACGGACGGGTCGGGACGCCGGAAGAAATTGCCAGCGCCATTTACTTTCTGGCGGATGGCAGCCAGTCCTCGTTCATGACCGGTCAGGCCCTCGTCGTGGACGGCGGTGCAACCGCGCGCTTGAGCACGGAATAGACGTATCATGTGAAGGCGTGTTTATGTGTCCGGTGTTTGCGTGTCGCCGGGACACTTGACGCTGGAACACTTGCCTCTCCAACACCCATGAAACAAATCATCAAACGCCTCACTCCCACCCCCATCCTCAACGCGGCCAAGAGCACCTACGACGCCATCCGCCGCCTGCCGCAGGTTCCGGATGCCTACCTGCATCCCTGGCGGCGCGAGAGCCGCCGCCGCATGTACGAGTTGAAGGATATCCATCGCGGCGAGCGCTGCTTTGTCATCGGCAACGGCCCCAGCTTGAAGCACACCGACCTGTCCAAGCTCAAGGACGAGTACACCTTCGGCATGAACCGCATCTACCTGCTCTTTCCCGAACTTGGTTTTACCACCACCTACTTTGCCTCCATCAATGATCTGGTTATCGAACAATGCGCCGAGGAGATCGCTGCCCTGCCCATGCCCAAGTTCATCGCCTGGCATTCCAACCGTCACTTCCAGCGCTTCCCCGAAGACATGATCTTCCTCTACACCACCTACACCGGTCCGCAGTTCGCCTACGACATGACCCGCCGCGTCTGGGAAGGGGCCACTGTCACCAATATCTGTCTGCAAGCGGCCTTTTACATGGGCTTCGAGCAGGTCATCCTGATTGGCGTGGACCACAGTTTCACCAGCAAGGGCGAGGCCAACAAGACCGTCGTCTCGGACGGCGATGACCCCAATCATTTCGACACGCGCTACTTTGGCAAGGGCTTCCGCTGGCAGCTGCCCGATCTGGAGACCTCCGAGATGGCGTACCGCATGGCGCGCCGGGCTTACCGGAAGGCCGGCCGCGAGATCCTGGATGCAACCATCGGCGGCAAACTGACTGTTTTTCCGAAAGTTTCTTATGACTCTCTCTTCTAGCAGTTTACGTCATTCCCCGTTGGACATCGACGTTGATCGTCCGCTTTTCGATCGCGTTCCCGGGCTTTGGAAGTTTCTCCTGGTCGCGTTGCTGATTCTGGGCGGTGTGCTGCGTCTGATAGACCTGACTGACCCTCCCCTGGACTTTCATTCGACGCGCCAACTCCGCAATGGCGCGGGGAATCTACTACGACATGCAGCCGGACGCCGATCCGCAACTGCGTGACTTGGCGGAAGCCTTCCGCAATCGCGTTGGGCAGTATGAGCCGCCCATCATCGAAACGCTGGTCGCCTGGACCTACACCTGGACGGGCGGCGAAAATATCGCAGTCGCGCGTGTTTACGAAACGCTGTTCTGGCTGTTGGCTGGATTGGCCCTGTTCGATTTGGCGCGGCGCATGGCCTCCGTGGAAGCCGCTGTCGTCACCCTGGCATATTATCTGGTGCTGCCTTTTGCGGTGCAGGCCAGCCGTTCCTTCCAGCCCGATCCGCTGATGACGTCTGCTTTTGTCATCGGCGTCTATTTCCTGTATCGCTGGACGGAAGAACAGCATTGGAAATGGGCTATTCTGGCAGGTGTGTTTGCCGGCTTTGCTGTCTTGGTCAAGATCGTGATCGCCTTTCTGGTCGGCGGCGCTGCGGTTGCCGCGGTTTTGAGCACGTTTGGGAAACGCTTCTGGAAGTCGCCGCAGGTGTGGGCGATGGCCTTGTTGATGCTTCTGCCAGCATTGGCCTATTATGTTCTCGGGCATCCGGGCCGCTCAACGGAATACTTCTTTAGTTGGACGGTCGCGCTCATCAAGCTCATCGCCAGCACTAATTTTTATTCACGCTGGCTGGCCTTCCTCGGCAGTCTGTTTGGGTTGACGGTCTTTTTCCTGAGCTTGGCCGGGACACTGCTCGCACCGTCACGCGGCCGCGCTTTGCTGGTTGGTCTGTGGGCGGGTTATCTGCTTTACGGCCTGACGCTGCCTTTCCAGATGTATACGCATAGTTATTATCACCTGCAACTCGTGCCGGTCGTCGCATTGGGACTGGCTCCGGTGGCGAAAATTGTCTTTGATCACGCCGCAGGCCAGGGTCGCGTTTGGCGCGTTGCGTTTGGGATGTTGATCCTTTTTGTTTTTGGCTATCAGGCCTGGATCGCGCGTTCTGTGCTGGTCGCGGAGGATTTTCGCCACGAACCGGCTTTCTGGCAGCAGATCGCGGAGGTCATCCCGGCGGACAGCAGCACTGTCGCCCTGACGCAGGATTATGGCTACCGTCTGATGTATTTTGGCTGGCGCAAGGTCTCTTTGTGGCCGCTCTCTACCGAACTCTCGAAAATACGCGGCGGCCAGCAGGATTTCGAAAACGAGTTTGCCGAACGCACGGCTGGAAAGGGGTATTTCCTCGTCACGGCTTTCGGGCAATACAACAAACAGCCTGATCTGCAGGCGATGCTCTCGGAGCATTATCCTGTCGCTGCTGAAGGCGATGGCTATATCTTGTTCGACTTGCAAACCTCGCCATGACCCTGGTATCCATTGTCACCCCTTCTTACAACCAGGCTGGATATTTGGAAGAGACGATCCGTTCGGTGCTGGAGCAGGATTACCCGCGCGTTTGTCGTGGATGGCGGATCGACGGACGGCTCGGTGGACATCATCCGGGAATATGCCGACCAACTGGCTTGGTGGGTCTCCGAACCGGACTCAGGGCAAGCGGACGCCATTAACAAGGGCTTCGCCCGCGCTCACGGCGAGATCGTTGCCTGGCTCAACTCGGACGACTACTACCTGCCCGGCGCGATCGCCGCCGCTGTGGACGTGTTTGAAGCGCACCCCGAAGCCGTGCTGGTTTACGCCAATATGCTCGCCGTAGATGCAGACGGTCAACCCATCAATGTGCTGCGTTACCGACAACTGACGCTCGAAGATTTGCTCGCTTTTGAGATCATCGGCCAGCCGGCTGTCTTTATGCGTCGTGCGGCTCTCGAAAAAGCCGGTGGGCTGGATACGGCCTTCCACTATCTGCTTGACCATCAACTCTGGCTGCGTGTGGCTGCCCGGGGAGAGATCAGGCACGTGGACGATGTCTGGGCCGCGGCGCGTTATCACGCGGCGGCCAAGAATCGGGCGCACGCGGCTGAGTTTGGCCGCGAAGCCTTCCGCATCCTGGACTGGGCGCGTGAGCAGCCCGATTTGGCTCCGGTTTTGGCTCGGGCCGAATCCCGCGTCCGTGCCAGCGCGCACCGTGTGGACGCCCGTTATCTGCTCGATAGCGGTCGATCCTGGGCCGCGTTCAAAGCCTGGTTTCGGGCGCTGATGTGCCATCCACCGGTCGCATTTGCGCGGCTGAATATCCTTGTCTCGATCCTGCTCAACCTGACGGGGTTGCGCGTGTTGCGCGATGTGTACCTGCGCTGGCGCAAGGGACGTTTCTCAGATCCCCATTAAGCGTTACAATTGCTCCCACGTATGATAGACACGATGAACGAACGATCATTCCTGGTTCCCGCGCGCTGGATATTGATACCGCTGGTCGTATTGCTGTTCGGGCTGGGGCTGGCCATCCGTCTCTACGATATCACCGATTTGCCGCTCGATTTTCACCCCACGCGGCAGTTGTTTTCGGCCCTCAAGGCGCGCGGCATGTATTACCAATCCTTGCCCGATGTGCCTGATTGGCAGCGCGAGATGGCTGAACGGCAGTGGAAGACCAAAGTGACGGTGGAGCCGCCGCTTCTGGAGCTGCTGACCGTTGCCACTTATCGCGTTACCGGGGAGCAGCTTTGGGTGGCGCGGGCTTATTCTGCCTTGTTCTGGGTACTTGGCGGCATATTCCTTTTCTCCCTGGCAAGGGAGTTGGCCTCGCTCGATGGCGCGTTGACCTCGTTGGCTTTTTATCTCCTTTTGCCATACGGCATTACTGCCAGCCGCAGCTTTCAACCTGATCCGCTCATGGTGATGCTCATACTTGCTTTCTGGTGGCTGGTCTATCGTTGGGGCAAGGAACCTGCCTGGAAATGGGCTGTGTTGGCGGGACTAGTCGGTGGTTTTGCGATCCTTGTCAAATTGGTGGCGGCCTTTTTCGTCATCGGCGGGGCGCTGGGCGCGCTCCTGGGCCGCTACCGTGTTCGGGATTTGATACGCAAGCCCCAGGTCTGGGGGATGATCGCGCTGGGCGCGCTGCCGGGGGCGGCATACGTCGTTTACGGCGTTTTTGTGTCGGGATTCCTGACCCAGCAGTTCGGCGGCCGTTTTATCCCGGCGTTGCTGATCGATCCGGTCTTTTATTTGCGCTGGGCGGGCAAAATTGACCTGGTCGTGGGGCATATTCTTTTCGCATTAGGCTTGCTGGGATTGCTGTTTTTTGTCGAGCGGGAGAAGCGAATTTTTGCCTTCGGCATCTGGGCGTCTTATTTCACCTATGGTCTCTTTTTTGATTATCATATCTCCAGTCATGATTATTACAGCCTGCCGCTGATCCCGATCGTGGCGCTCTCGCTGGCTCCGTTGGCCGACAGGGCATTTGGCAGCCTGCTGGAAGTGACGCGCAAGACGCGTCTGCTGCGAGTTCTTGCGGTGTTGGTTTTGCTCTACGCTGTCACGCTGACGTTGTGGGATGTGCGCTCGGAGATGAAGTCTGTGGACTATCGTCCCGAAGCCGCGAAGTGGGCGGAGATCGGCGATATTCTTGGACACCGCGGCGGCGTCGTCGCGTTGACGGAAGATTATGGCTCGCGTCTGGCCTACTGGGGTTGGCAGAATGCGACTTTCTGGCCGACTTATGGCGACGTTCAGTATCACACTGTTCTGCGTGGCGGCACAAACGATTTTGAGCAGCGCTTTGAGAAAGAAGTTCGTGGCAAGGCATTTTTCTTGCTCACGAAGATGGATGAACTGGATTATCAGCCTGAACTGAAAGAGAAATTGTCCGGCTATTCGATTTATGCTGAAGGCGATGGCTACCTTATTTTTGATCTGAGCCAACCGCTTTCACCTTGACCAAGATTTCGCAAATATGACATTCTTTCGTAGCAAAGATCGCACGACGCGGATTTGGCGTGCCGCGCTGCTGGCTGTTGGCATGGCGGCTGCTTTGGCATTGCTGGCATATGCGTACTTGGGTATTTTCACCCGCTATTTGGCCGATGACTATTGCCATGCAGACCTTTTGCAAACTGGCAATGTGATCGATGTCAGTATCCAGAAGTATCTGCATTCATCCAATCGTTACGCAAATGTGCTGCTCTTTGGATTGAGCGAAGCCTTCGGCCCGATGGGTGTCGCGATCCTCCCGCCGGCGATGGTCGTTCTGTGGGGCATCGGGCTGACCTGGATGTTGAAGCAGCTAAAAGAGATCGCCCATTTCGATTGGCCCTCGTCGCTGGGCTTCACGATAGCGACTTTGGTCGCCTTTTTTACGATCTTGCAGGCTCCGAATCGTTATCAATCCATTTACTGGCGTTCGGGTTTGGTGACATATTTTGCCCCATTGGTTTTTATCGTGTATCTCGCAGGCTTTATGCTTTCACAGGTCAGGCGCGCACGCGCTGGGCGTATGCCAGTTTGGGCCTCTCTGATCGCTTTTGTCTCGGCTTTTCTTATAGGCGGTCTTGCGGAGACGACGGACGCCCTGCATATCGTGATGCTGATCCTTGCGCTGGTTGGCGTGTGGTTATGGGTCAGGGACGGATACAGACGCCCGGCGCTGGTGATCTTAAGCGCGGCTCTTGCCGGTGCACTGCTGGCCATGCTGACCATGTTCCTTTCGCCTGCCAATGCGCTTCGCCTGAGCACAGGGACCCCGGACCTCGCAGTTTTGATGATCCGCTTTGTGAAATTCCCGCTCGATTTTATCTGGGATACTTTCAAAACACTGCCGCTGCCGAGTTTCGTGTCTGTAGCGATACCATTCCTGGCTTTTTATGGCCTTTATGCCGACAGCCCTGCTCTTGAAAAAGAAGACAGGTCGCACGTCTGGCTGGCAATTGTCCTGCTGCCTCTTGTCATGTATGCGTTGATTGCAGCCAGCTTTGCGCCCAGTGCGTACGGGCAATCCTACCCGGTTGAACGGGCACGGTTCCCCGCCAGATTCGTTATGACCGGCGCGCTGGCCTTGGAAGGAGCGTTGCTTGCCATTCTCGTTTCGCAGACCCGATTGACGGCCAGGTTTTCTGCGGCTTTGGTGGCGTCTGTTTTGCTCGGGCTTTCCGCGCTTTATCCGTTGCGAGCAGCCTGGCAGGCATATCAGACC
>JAADGN010000013.1 GCA_013152325.1 Chloroflexota bacterium | reverse complement strand
CCCCTGTCATGGCGACGATGTGCCCCCTGTTTTGCAGCGCCTGGACGATGTTGAGTTTGTGCTCCGGTGCGACGCGCGCAAACACGGAGACGTCCTCAACGATGTCTTCCAGTTCGCCCAGCGAAACTTGTGACAACTCCACGCCGGTCATGATCTTGTCGTTTTCAGCGATGCCCAAATCCTGGGCGATCCGCTTGGCTGTCAGGGGGTGATCTCCCGTAATCATCACCGGGCGGATCCCGGCGGTGCGGCAGGTCTCAACAGCAGTTTTGACTTCCGGGCGAGGGGGATCGAGCATCCCGATCAACCCGATGAAGGTTAAATCCTGCTCCAAGCGGGTTTCATCGAGGGGAGCCTCCTGCTCGCTGAGAGGGCGGAAAGCCACCCCCAGGACGCGCTGCCCGTTTTGGGCCAGATGGTCGTCGGCGGCCTGGATGCGCCCCCGCAGTTCATCTGTGGCCGGGAGCGCTGCATCCCCGACCCAAATACGTGCACAGATTGCTAGCAGCTCCGTAACGGCGCCTTTGCTGAAGGCCACCAAAGGCGCATCCTTCCAGGGAGCTTCGGTTTGCGAGCGGTCTGCCAGCGCCATGCGGTGAACCGTGGTCATGCGTTTGCGTTCCGATGTAAAGGGGATTTCAGAAACCCGGGGCCAACGCCGATCCAGATCCGATTTCCACAAACCCATTTGAGCCGCGGCGACCACCAATGCGCCCTCGGTGGGATCGCCCAAGACACGTAAGCTGCCATCGGCTGGATTTTCATCTAAAACCGCATCGTTGCACAAAGTAGCTGCCTTTAACATCAACCCCAAACTGCGAGTGGATGGGTGAGCATCCGGAGAGATTTCGGCATCCACGACCGGGACGCCATCGTCCAGCAGCGCGTCGATGGCAAGCGTTTCGCCGAAGACATCCAGAACCGTGACGGTCATGCGGTTTTCGGTGAGCGTGCCGGTTTTGTCGGAACAGATGGTGGTGACCGATCCCAAAGTCTCTACGGCAGGCAGCTTGCGGATCAGCGCTTTGCGCTTGAGCATCCGCTGGGCGCCCAGGGCCAGGGAGATGGTGACAACGGCTGGCAGGCCCTCTGGCACAGCGGCAACCGCCATGGCTACCGCCGTCAGGAACATATCCACCGCGTCTTCCCCCCGCAGCAGACCCAATCCAAATACCACGCCCACGATAATCAACGCCGCCCAGGCCAGGGACTTTCCCAATTGGGCCATCCGTTTTTGCAGCGGTGTCTGCTCGTTGGTGACGGTTTGGAGCAGGTTGGCGATATGGCCTAACTCGGTGTCCATGCCCGTGTGGACGACCAGCGCCGTGCCGCGCCCGTAGGTGACGGCAGTGCCCATAAAGAGCATATTTGTGCGGTCTCCCAGGGTCAGGCCTTCCTCATCCAGGGGCGCGGCGTGTTTTTCGACCGGGACCGATTCGCCGGTCAGCGAGGCTTCTTGCACGCGCAGGTTGGCCGATTCCAACACGCGGGCATCCGCCGGAATGGCATCGCCAACTTCCAGAACGATCACATCCCCGGGCACCAGTTCTCGTGCCGCCACCTGGACGATGCGACCATCGCGACGGACTTTGACCACGGGCGCGGCCATTTGCTTGAGCGCGGCCATCGCCTTTTCAGCACGGTATTCCTGGACGAAGCCCAGAGCAGCGTTGAGAACTACAATGACGACGATGGCAACCGCGTCTTTCCAGTCGCTCAAGAACACCGAAATAATGGCCGCGATGATCAACACGAAGACCATCGCTTCCCGAAACTGATCAGCCAGAATATGCCAGGGGCTTCTCAGACCCTGCTCGACGAGTTCGTTTGGGCCAAATCTCTCTTGCCGATTGCGGACCTCGGTTTCGGACAATCCGGAATCCGGCATAATCTGGAGTGTGTCACAGACTTGTTGGATGGTTTGTGTGTGCCAAATTTGTTTTGCACGCATAGTTTTCCTCGGTTTAAATTTGAGAGGTACAGCCCGTTTGCAAGCATGATCGACCTGCAAGGCAGTTTATTTTGAAAGCAGGGCGAAAGCCCGCAAGACCAATGCCAACCTATCCTGGCGCGATAGCCAGCCGCTGCGGGCGATTCCCAGTGTGCAGGCAGCCTGATAAAACCTGGCTCGGAAGACAAGGTTCTCTGTATTCCAGTTTGACGGTAACTGATTGCAATATGCATCGGTTAAACAATTGGCAAAAACCAACCCTTCTACAAAATCGCCACCAAACCGGTTGACGCTATGGGTTATTTCAGCCCTCAGGCGGCCCAAATCAGCTGCCGGGTCAGCTGTTTCGCTACGTTCCCAATCAATCGCTACGAGACCTCCTTTGGGGGGGAAAATAAAATTGGAGGTAGTACCATCCCCATGGTTCCGGGTTGGCCGGTAATTCCACATTAGGGGATCTGTAGCCCACTTTTCAATAAGGCGTCCTAATCCATTTTGGACGCTGGAATGATTTTGAAGTACTCCATGTTTTGCCAGATTGTCGACCAAGCCGTATGCGTAGTCCGCAGCTTGCCCAAAATCCGGGGCAATTTTTTGTTGGCTGCTGGTACTGTGCAATTTTGACAGAAATTTTCCAACCGTTTCGATCGCGTGGATTAATTCACCTGGTTGGCTACGTCGAACGGCAATTTTGTCTTCCAAGGTAAGACCTTCTACGAATTCCAAAAATAATGCGCCACGCCATAACCCCAGCGGTTGCGCAGCCCGGAATTCCCGATCAGCACCCAAACATTCCCTGGCTTGCTGGGTTAGGCGATACTCGCGTTCTGCACGTTGAATGGCATCTTTTCCCGTTTTCGGCGCATGGAATTTGACGACAACTTTCCAGCCAGTTCCTTTCTCACAATAAACATATGCGGCGGGAGAAAGTTGGGCTGCCTGCCAGCCATCGGGGGCAACATCCTGGTCCCAAAGAACGGCCGTTAGGTGATCCGTTACCAAATCGGAGTTGGGTAAGGAAAACCAATTGCATGCTTGGTTTTCTCTCGGTGTTATAGGAGGCGTCAACAAGGCCGTTGGTGAATCTGCCAAAATAGCGTTCACGATCGCCCGCGTCCATTATGCTCTCCAGAAACATTCTCCGGAGTGTATGGTTGCCGTAATTGGATAGGATTAGACAACCTTTGTGCACGCACACGCAGATTGATCATTTCCACAAATATGGAAAAACCCATCGCAAAATAGATATACCCTTTGGAGATAGGTTGGTGCACCCCCTCCATGATCAACGCCAGGCCAATCAGCAAGAGAAAGCTAAGTGCCAAGATTTTTATTGTTGGTCGTCGGTTTACGAAATCACTAATTGCCTCTGCCGAGACAAGCATAATAATCACAGCAATGACGACAGCAGCTATCATTACCCCAATCTCTTCCACCATGCCAACCGCGGTGATCACAGAGTCGAGTGAAAATACGATATCCAGCAAAAGGATTTGTACAATGACGCTGGCAAAAGATGGTGAAATCCGCTTGTTGGCGTGACCATCCGAGCCTTCCAGCTTGTCATGGATTTCGTATGTGCTCTTGGCCAACAAAAACAAACCGCCAGCGATCAAGATCAGATCGCGGCCCGATACGCCTCTGCCAAAAATCGTGACGATGGGGGTGGTCAGGCCGATAATCCACACTAGGGAAAGCAAAAGCGCGATGCGCGTCAGTAAGGCCAGCGAAAGCCCCACTCGCCTGGCCCGGGCTTGCTGATGCTCAGGGAGTTTTCCGGCCAAGATGCTGATAAAAACCACATTGTCGATCCCCAGGACAATTTCCAGGGCTGTCAGCGAGATCAGCCCAATCCAAATTTCAGGGTTGGTCAGCCATCCCATATCATCTGTTCTCCTTCGTTTTTCTTTCAACCTGTCTCTTACGCTTTATCATTTCTCACATCCGGCATTTCTTGTGCATGCTGCTTACCTGCCCACTTATGCCAACCAAAGCATGAATATGCTGCTGAAAAGCCCTGCAAGTAAAACTACAGCAAAAGAAGGAACAACCGTCCGGCGTAATTCCCGCGAGCCAGTGAAGCAAACAATAGCGCCTTTAGAGATTGTGTTCATCAGTGCAGCAATGACTACAGCAATACCAGCCACCCGAATATCCAATTGTGCCTGACCAACCATTTGACCCACGCTGAGTGCAACGGCATTCATGTTCACCAACCCTGCCGACGCGCTGGCAAAATAGACTCCAATAGGCCCAAAAGATTCCTGCGCAAATTCAAGAATGATAAAAACCATCGCAAATATCAATCCAAATTTGATCGCTGTCGATAATTTTAGTGGATGTGTTAAGTTGACAGGGTGCTCAAGATCGTTCGCGCCAGTCGTGTTTTTTCGCTGAAGGAAAAAAGCGATTCCCAACCCCGAAACCAGCATTGTGATAAAGGGAATACTGATCACACGCAGCAGAGGCGGGTAAATTATGAGCATTAATAACAGCACTCGTGGAATCATCATGCTGGATGCAAGCACAATGGTTCGCGCATAATAAGCCGACATGGCTGGATGCTCGCGACTGGCAGAAGAAAAGCTGATTGTTGTAGCCGTACTGCTTGCCAAACCTCCCAAAATGCCGGTCAGGTTGATTCCTCGAGAAGGTCCCAGCACCTTCATCAGTACATACCCGCTAAACCCGATCCCGGAAACCAACACGACCATTAGCCAAACTTGAAATGGATTGAGCAGCCCTAAGGGATCAATGGCTCTGTCAGGGAGCAGGGGCAAAATAACTGCTGCCACCAGAGCGAATTGCAGGGTCACGCGCAAGTCCTGCGGACTCATCCGACGAATGATGCCATGTAGTCTGCCCTTCAACGCAAGCAGCAACGAGGTAAGCACCGCCAAAGCAATGGCAACCTTTCCTTGATTGCCCATCATCAGTACCCCAAACAGGAAGGTTAGCATCACCGCCACTTCGGTAGTAATGCCGGCCTTTTCCCCGCTACGCATAAGCGTCCCCAGATAGCTTACTGTGGTGAGTAAGATAAGTCCGCCGAACGACAAGGCTATCGGGAACATGCCAAAATCAGTTACCAGAAAGGCCGCCACCGATCCCAATAGTGCAATCAACGAAAAAGTACGTATACCAGCAAAATCAGGGGAACCCTCTTTCTGTTGAATGAACTCACGTTCCATGCCAAGCATTGCGCCGATCAACAACGTGACTCCAAAACGCCACCAGGGTTCAAAATCCAACAAGTTAATCACTGGTGGTCTCTCGCAATTCGCTCAGAAGATGATCCCGTCAATTGGTTATAGATGTAGCGTCCTAAAACCCCCGCAGAAGCCAACACCGGCACAATGACCAACGCTCCTAAAATGCCCTGCAAAACCACAGCAACCATAATAGCAATAAAAACGATCCCATCATGCATATGCACGCTGCGGGCAAAAATACGCGGTCGTATCCAGATGCCTTTGATATTGATCAAAAGCAGATAAATACCGGTTACCAGAGCCGCGAACCAAAAGTTGGTGATGTCCAAATATGTGGAACCCTCGAACAAAGCCACCACAATTGCCAAGGCTGCCGCAATGGCTGGCCCGAGATCTGGAATAATTGTGAGTACGCCAGTGATAATTCCCAAGATCAATGCACCAGGGAGACCAATCGCCAGCCAGGCGATGGTAAATAACACGCCGGTAATGAGCATCAACGCCAGATTTCCCCGCAGATATCCTTGCCATATTTGCCTTATTTCTTGATAGATAAAGCGGATATCTTGCTGGTATGTTGTCGGCGCCAATTTAAACAACCAATCGCGCAGCTGTCCCCAATCTCGCAGCAAGTAATAAGTGGTTGCAAGGATAACCAGTCCCCAAATCAGATTTTTACTGGTGGCTTCCAGAAGGTAAAAGGCATTTTCGGGGATTGCAGTGATACTTTCTGAGAACAATCTGGTGATGTCCAGCATCAAATACTCAAAATTAAGTTCCCATTCCAGGATAATCACCGGTTGAGAGAGTGTCTCCTGAGTCTGTAAAAGAAGTGCCTGAATATCGACAAACAGAATTTGGATTTCGTTAATAAGCCTTGGCACCACCAGGGCTGAAAGGGCGACAAGCCCTCCTAGTCCGGTGAAGAGAACGATGGTCGCAGACCAGGATCGCGATAGTTTCGTATGCCGCGTTAAAAATTCAATTGCCGGGTTCAGTACAAAAGCAATTAATGCTCCAACCACCAACGGGCTGATCAACTCCCGGGCAAACCACAGAAGCCCTACAAACAGGATTGTCAGAACAGAGAGAACCCAATAACGGAAAGAAATACTCCATTGTTTTGCCATAGCACCTCACTAGAAAACAAGGATACCTTGAGTATTCTCAGGAGTCCTTATGACAAACTAAAAACAACCTTAAGTTCACATTAAGGTTGTTTTCAGGGATGATGATTTGCGGCTGTGTGTCGCGAATACTATTTTTCTTCAGGTGGTTTTGGCAACCAGATTGTGAAACAACTTCCCTCTCCTGGAACACTTTCAAATTCCAAGCGCCCATGATGGGCTGCGACCAAATCACGGGCAATACTCAATCCTAACCCCATCCCTTGTGGAAACCGGGTTCCGGCATGACCACGGAAAAATGGCGTGAACACAAAATCCTGATCTTCAATCGGAATTCCAGAACCGGTATCCTGTACCCGAATCCACACTTCGTTGGCCTGGACACCGGCTTCCACAATAATCGTGCCCCCCTTGTGTGTAAATTTGATGGCATTACTTACCAAATTTCCAATAGCCTGCGCCAATCGATCAGGGTCTATCTTCACCATAGGCAACTTGTCTGAAAGATTACTCTGCCAATGTACTCCTTTGGAGCGGGCCAACTCACGTTGGGTGTGAAACAAATTAGGCAGCCACTCATTCAGGTTAACAAGCTTACTTTCCAACACAAATGATCCTACAGACTGATCATATAAACCGGTTAAGTCATCCAGTAATCGACGAAGAGTGCCAAGTTCATCTTCCATTCCTGCCAACAAGTCTTGACGTAAATTCCTGTCTTCAACCGCGCCAGATTCCAATGCCTGGACGGCTGGCAACAACGCGCCCAAAGGGCGCCCCAGCTCATGCACCAAGTTGGCGAGCAGTTTTCGACGGGTGGTCTCCAGAGTACGCAGCCGGATGACAAGTGTGTTCACCGTTCGGATCAGGTCACGGATTTCTTCTGGGCCTTGTTCCTTGGGCGAAGCAACTTCTTTCCCGGCAGCTAGTTGTTGAATTGACTCTGTGATTTGCCGTAATGCACGGCTCAGATTCACGGCCAAGAAAAGAGCGATTCCCGTCCCAAAAAAGACGCCGACAGCCAAGACGCCAATAATTACGCGTCGGAGTGCCAGAAACTGTCCGTATATATCTTCCAGGTGATAAGTTGTCTGGATCACACCCATAAGGGAACCAGTATCATCACGAACAGGGATATAGACATCCACGACGCTAGCTTTCAGATGGCGACTATATGCTGTCTGAATGAGGATATCTTTAAAAAACACGTCTTCGAGTCTTATCGCGGCTGGGTCGGCGAATTTCAAAGACGGATCAGTCGAACCCAAAAAATTTCCCTGCAAATCGAAGATGGATACGCTGGGAGTTAGAATCGGTTCAAGTTGGTCGAGGTAGGCTTGAGTCTCCTGAGTTCCATCCCAAATATCGGGATGGAGTGCAGTCAGCTCGGCTAACAATCTCGCTTCGTTCGTTAATTCATCGGCAAAACTGGGCAACAGGATGCGAGTTTCCACCACATAATCTAACGCAAAACCAGTCAAAAAGATAATAATCAAAAGCGGCAGGCTGTGGCTAATGAGCAAACGAGTTCGCAATGAGCGCATAGATCAAACCTCTTGAGGTACAAGCTTGTACCCAACTCCTCGAACAGTCATAATCCGGTTAGGGCGGTTTGGGTTTTCTTCGAGCTTGGTGCGCAGTGCACGAATATGAACATAAACTACCTGGGGTTGCCCTACATATTCCATTCCCCAAACTTGTCTCAACAAATCATCTGCAGAAAAAACATGCCCCGGTTGTTGGGCAAGAGTATTGATCAGTTTGAATTCAATCGGTGTTAGCTCAATTGGTTTCCCTTTCAATTTGACCGTATGTGCGCGATGGTCAATATCAATATCTCCCACCGAAAAGGCCTCGGGAGCAGCAGCCGATTGTTGTTCCCGCTGAGATCGTCGTAACACCGCCTTGATACGTGCCAAAAGGACACGGGAGTCAAATGGCTTGGTGATGTAATCATCAGCTCCCAGTTCTAAGCCCAATATCTCATCCAATTCCCGTCGTCGAGCGGTGAGAAAAATCACTGGTGCACCAACTTGGTTATTAAAATAGCGCAGCGCCTCCAAGCCATCCATACCTGGAAGCCCGATATCCAGCAAAATCAAATCAACAGGCTCGTCACGAATGCTTTTTAGACCATCTTCGGCGCTGGCGGTGGTTTGTACTTGATAACCTGCTTGTTCCAAGTGGAAGCTTAGACTACGCCGAAACAAGGCATCATCGTCAACAAGTAGGATTTTCCTTGGCATTTAAAATTCCTCGGGATTAAATATTTTGTGGCTTCCGTAAGCTTACCTTCACAAAACTCATCCCCATTATATATGGTTATGTGAACCAGGGAGCCTGTTTTTTTTCAAAAACAGGTATAAATTCAAGCTGGTGCCAAGTTAGGCAGGTTGTTAACCCAAAATCCGCAGGATTTGGGGAGGGTCCCCCTGGAACGGGTGGGGATGCTCACTCGAGAGGCAGCAAAATTTCTCCCGTCTCAACAACCTCCGCGTGCAAACGTCCTGACGAGAGTTCTTGCAGCGCGTCCTGAAAGGCAGGGAAGGCTTCGACCGGGAAGCGCAGAGTCATGGTCACGTCAGCAGCGAAGTCTTCGGCAACGATCGCGCCGTGGTGAGCGTCCACCAGCAGGCGAATCCGCTCCAGGAAATTGTAGGGGACTGCCAGCAAAGTCGTGTGCGCCAGAATTTTCAACGCCCGCGGGACATCGGCGACGACCATCTGCACGGCCTGGGTATAGGCGCGCACCAGCCCGCCCGTGCCAAGCTTTGTGCCGCCATAATAGCGCGTGACGACCGCGACCACGTCCCCCAGGCCGCTGCCGCGCAGGACGGCCAGCGCGGGGCGTCCCGCCGTGCCCGACGGCTCGCCATCATCGGAGGCATGTGCGATGACCGAGTTCCCGCCGCCGATGAGATAGGCCGGGACGTTGTGCGTCGCGTCACCGAACTCCGCGCGCATACGGATAATGAAAGCTTTCGCCTCCTCGACGCTGAAAGCGGGCGCCAACGTGGCAATGAAACGCGATTTGAGCACGGTCAGCTCGCGGCGAATCTCTTTTGCAGGGACGGGATAAGACATAGAAGAAGTATAATTCAAAGTCGAAACAGACAAATTCGCGCCTTCTCAGGGATGGTCACATGCGTTCGCTAAAGTTCCCACAGAAATCGATTCCCATTGCATTTTTTATTTTAACCATCCTCGCCTACGGGCTGCTCATTCCCTGGCTTGGCTTCTACTGGGACGATTGGCCCTTCGCCTGGATCGCCCATTTCCTTGGGCCAGCTGAGTTCATCCCCGCTTTTCGGCCGTTCCGTCCCTTTCTGGGACCAATCTTCCTTGTCACCACCAGCATCCTCCCGGAATCACCGCTCTACTGGCAGGCTTTCGGGATCATCATCCGCTTCCTGAGCGCGCTGGCAGCCTGGTGGTCATTGCGCAAGATCTGGCCTGACAACATCCGCTCAGTGTTGACGGTCAGCCTGTTATTCCTGGTCTTCCCGGGTTACAGCCAGCAATGGGTAGCCCTGACGCACATTAACCAGGAATGGATGTCGTTGATCGCCTATCTGCTCTCGTTCGGTCTAACCGCCTCGGCAATCCGCGAACCAGGCAAATTCCGGGTATCCACGACGCTGGCCCTCTTACTGCTCTTCTGGGGCGTTTTCCCCACCGAATACTTCATCGGATTCGAGCCGCTCCGCTTCTTGATCATCTGGTTCCTGATCGCGGAGAAGATCCATGGCTTCTGGCCGCGTTTGAAACGCGTGGTCAAGCTCTGGTCACCCTATTTCCTGCTCTGGGCGGCGAACGCGCTGTGGCTGAGCTTTTACTACACCGCAGGCGGATACGATTCTTACGATGTGACAGCAGGCCAACCATCCGGGAACATGTTCCTGCAGCTCATCCGGGAGATGGGCGATGCGCTCTACAAGACTGGCGGATACGTCTGGGTGCAAGTTCTCGGGCAATTCGCGCGGACACCGACCGCCCCATCCACGCTGCTTGGCATTGGGCTGGTCATCGTTTGTTTCGTCCTGGCTGCGATATACCTGACCAGGCTCGACCTGTCCAGCACCGCCAACAATCCCGGCAAGTGGGCGGTACAAGCCGTCATCCTGGGAACTGCCGGCATCCTGCTGGGGCGTTTGCCATCTTTTGCGGCAGGCCTCCCACTAAAGCTGCAAACCACTTACGACCGTTTCACGATCTCGATGATGTTCGGCGCAAGCCTGTTCCTGGCAGGTCTGCTCGAATTGCTGCTCAAGAACAAAAAACTTCGCGTCACTGTCATCAGCCTGATCGTCGCCCTGGCGGCAGGGCAACAATTCATGAACGCAAACGTCTTCCGGCATGATTGGACCCGGCAGCGCGAATTGGCCTGGCAGCTCTCCTGGCGTATTCCCGACATGAAACAGGGCACCTTGCTGCTGACCCACCAACTGCCAATGGACTACGAGAGCGATCTATCCTTCACCGCGCCATTAAACTGGATATACGCCCCCGATTTCACGCCCGCGGAAGATATGCCTTATGCGCTCCTGAATACTGAGAAGCGCCTGGGCGGGCCCACATTACCTGAACTCAAACGAGACATCCCCATCCTGATTCCCTACCGAACCGTCACCTTCCACGGATCGACATCCGAAGCTATCGTCATTTATTTCCCCCCGTCCGGTTGTTTGCGGGTGCTTGATCCACTCTATGCAAACAGCGCCACATACAAAAACCAGTCTTCTTATCTGACCGATGCCATTTTTCTCTCCGACCCTTCCCGCATCCTGACAAACGCCCCGCCGCCCACGATGCCAAAACCGCTCTTCGGCACGGAGCCAACACATAGCTGGTGTTACTACTACACCAAGGCCGAACTGGCCCGTCAGGTCGGTGATTGGGAGAAAGTGACCGCTCTCGGCGAAGAGGCCGCCAGCCAAGGCTACTCCCCCACCGACCCGTACGAATGGTTGCCTTTCATCGAAGGATACGCTTACACCGGCAGTTCAGATATCGCCGAAGAACTTTCCAGAAAAGCATTTGAAAAAGAACCCAAAATTCGAAAAGGGTTGTGCATCCTTTGGGAGCGAACGATGATCAACGCCACAGACCACCTGACAAAAAAAGCGGCGGTCAGGCTAAAGACCGAATTTAAATGTAATCCATAGGCATCACAGAGAGAATGTGCCGAAGCAAACAAAGTTATTACGCCCTGATGCGCCCTCCATTGGACAGCTTGACGCGGTAAACGGGTTGTGCTACTATCAGCCAGGAAAACACATGTTCTGTGTATACAAATAACGGATCTCAATTCTTATGAGGAGATGCGAAATGGCGCACAAGAAACCCGGGGTCATCCTGATCACCGCCTTTATCATGCTAACGTTCATCACAACCGGTTGCAAACAATCTTATGCTCCGGCATCACTTGCGACCCCCACCGTCGTGGGAACCAGTCAATTCCCGGAGGCTGTGCCCACATCGATGGAGGAGATGCTCACGTTTGGCGCACAAACAGCAACTGCACAGGCAGCAACCGGAATGGCAACAGTATCGACCACACCAGGCACTCCTGAAGCCGTTGACACCACCACCACTCCGGCAACGCCAACCGGCGGCGTGAACCTCACACCAGAGACCAACGTGACTTCATCACCTGCCACGTCAGCAGCCGCCGCGACAACCCAGGCGCCGACCAGCACATCTACACTGCCTGTGCTTGCGACGACCGCCGCGCCAACCAGCGGAACGAGCAACCATCCGACAAGTTACACCTTGCAAAAAGGCGAATACCCCTACTGCATCGCCCGGCGGTTCAACGTCAATCCGGACGAACTGCTCAACCTGAACAGCCTGACCGCAGACCAGGGAACCATCTATCAGCCTGGCTTCACCCTGAAAATCCCGCAAACGGGCAACCCGTTCCCATCCCCGCGCGCCTGGCACGCACATCCTACGACATACACGGTCACCGACGTCAGCCAGACGGTCAATGGCGTGGCCTGCTATTTCGGCGACATCGACCCCTCGGCCATTATCCAGGCAAACAACCTGACCGCGCCCTACACGCTGTATTCCGGGCAAGTATTGACCATCCCCTGAACGATCCTTTTTCCGCTCACACCCAAGCGGAGGCTTTTTCCTCGCTTGGGTGTTTCTTTATCCGGAGCCTGCCATGCAATTTGAATTGCTCAATTCAGAAACCCTGTACCGGGGACGCGTATTCACCATCCGCCGCGACCTGCTGCGCACACCGGACGGACGCACCACCAAATTCGACATCGTGGAACATCACGGCTCGGTCGTCATCCTGCCCATCGACGGAGAGGGCAACCTGCTGCTGGTACGCCAGTACCGCCATGCCGCAGCGGAAGACCTGCTCGAATTGCCCGCCGGAACGCTTGAGCCGAATGAACCGCCTGAAATCTGCGCCCAGCGCGAGGTGCGCGAAGAAACAGGCATGGCCGCAAAAAAACTGGAGAAGATCGGCGAATTCTATCTCGCGCCAGGCTATTCGACCGAGTTCATGATCGTTTATCTGGCAACCGGCCTGCACACAGACCCGCTGGAGCCGGACGCCGACGAATTCCTGCAAGTCGAGGCGATACCGCTTGCGGACGCAATTGCCATGGCCGAATCCGGTCAAATGCCGGACGCCAAATCGCTGGCAGCGCTTTTCATGGCCCGTCCACACCTGGAAAAATACCTGAAGTAAACCCCATTCTTACAAACCTACGCATTTTTGTCAGATATATGACAAGTCACAGGTTTTTTCAGGTCTTAAATAACTATCGCAACTTCTTCAAGGAGAATAAACTTATACAGGGAAAATGTGTATCACAGACACTTCTCCGTGACATACTCACCCTGCAAACATAGTGTAGATTTTTGGCGCATGTTTCAATGCGTTATCAAAGGAGTGTTTTATGACACAAAAAATCTCAATGATTGACGGTAATGAAGCAACTGCATACGTTGCCCATCGCCTCAACGAGGTGATCGCAATCTATCCCATCACCCCCTCCACACCGATGGGCGAACTGGCAGATGCCTGGTCAGCGGTGAAACAGACGAACATCTGGGGAACAACCCCGCTGATCATAGAAATGCAAGCTGAAGGCGGTGCAGCCGGCGCAGTGCACGGCGCGCTGCAAACCGGTTCACTGACGACCACCTTCACCGCCTCCCAAGGCTTGCTCCTGATGATTCCCAATATGTACAAAATCGCAGGCGAACTGACCTCCACCGTGTTCCACGTGGCGTCCCGTTCCGTCGCCGCGCAGGCCTTGTCAATTTTCGGCGATCATTCCGATGTCATGGCAACCCGTGCATCCGGCTTCGCCATGCTGTCTTCCGGCTCAACGCAGGAAGCGCACGACTTCGCCTTGATCGCACAAGCCGCCACCCTGGAAGCACGCGTACCTTTCATCCACTTCTTCGAAGGCTTCCGCGTTTCCCACGAGATCAACAAAGTCGAAATCCTGAGCGATGACGACATGCGAGCCATGATCGACGATGAGTTGGTACGCGCCCATCGTTCGCGCGGCCTTTCGCCAGAACATCCTTTCATCCGCGGCACGGCTCAAAACCCGGACGTGTTCTTCCAGGCTCGCGAGAGCGTCAACCCCTATTACAACGCCTGCCCGGACATTGTCCAGAAAGCAATGGACAAATTCGCCGGTCTGATCGGACGGGAATACCACCTGTTCGACTACGTCGGCGCGCCGGATGCGGAACGCGTGATCGTAGTGCTGGGTTCGGCTGGCGAAACAGTGGCCGAGACAGTCAAACACCTGGTTGAGCAGGGTGAAAAGGTGGGCGCGATCCGCGTACGCCTGTACCGCCCATTCTCGATCCAGCATCTTATGGAAGCCCTGCCCGCAACGGTGAAAGTGATCGCCACGCTGGATCGCACCAAGGAACCCGGCGCGACCGGTGAACCGCTCTATCAGGATATGGTCACAGCCGTCAGCGAAGGGCTGTCCGAGGGGATCGCGCCCTTCGAAACCGCGCCACGCGTGGTCGGCGGACGGTACGGCCTGTCATCCAAAGAATTCACGCCGGCGATGGTCAAGGGTCTCTTTGACGAGCTGGCAACTGACAAGCCGAAAAATCATTTCACGCTGGGCATCTACGACGACGTCACCAACACCAGCATCGATTACGATCCCGCTTTCTCCATCGAAAGCGACGACACCATCCGGGCCGTATTCTTCGGCCTGGGTTCTGACGGGACAGTCGGCGCGAACAAAAACTCGATCAAGATCATCGGCGAAGAAACCGACAACTATGCCCAGGGCTATTTTGTGTACGATTCGCGCAAGGCCGGTGCAAAGACGATCTCACACCTGCGGTTCGGACCAAAGCCCATCCACGCCCCATACTTGATCAGCCAGGCCAATTTCGTGGCCTGCCACCAGTTCAACTTCCTCGAGCAGATCGACATGCTCAAATACGCCATGCCGGGCGCGGTCTTCCTGCTGAACAGCACTTACGGTCCTGATGACGTTTGGGATCACCTGCCCCAGGAAGTGCAGAAAGACATCATCGAGAAAGGTCTGCAATTCTACGTGATCGACGCCTACGACGTCGCCAAACAGACCGGCATGGGCGTGCGCATCAACACCATCATGCAGACCTGTTTCTTCGCCATCAGCGGCGTACTGCCCCGCGAGCAAGCCATTGCAGCCATCAAAACCGCCATCAAGAAGACCTACAGCAAGCGCGGCGAGGCCGTTGTAAAAAAGAACTATGCAGCTGTGGACGCCTCTCTGGCCCACCTGCACAAGGTCGAAGTGCCCGAAAGCGTGCGCGGCACCCTGACCCGCCGCCCGCCGGTTCCGGAAGAATCTCCGGAATTCGTGCGCAACGTGCTGGGCACCATCATCGCCGGCTACGGCGACGACATTCCCGTCAGCGCCTTCCCGGCGGACGGCACCTATCCCTCCGGCACCACGCAATGGGAAAAACGCAATCTGGCTCTCGAAATCCCCGTCTGGGAAGAAGACCTGTGTATCCAGTGCGGCAAATGCGCCTTCGTCTGTCCGCACGCGGTCATCCGACAGAAAGTCTATGAGCCGGCCCTGCTCGAAAACGCCCCAGAGACCTTCAAGAGCCTGGACGCCAAATTCCGGGAACTCCCCGGACAGAAATACACCATCCAGGTCTCGCCAGAAGACTGCACCGGATGCCAGTTGTGCGTGGAAGTGTGCCCGGCCAAAGACAAGACCAATCCCGAACGCAAAGCCCTCAACATGGCCCCGCAACCGCCGATTCGAGAGCAGGAAAAAGAGAACTGGGATTTCTTCCTTTCGCTGCCCGAAGTGGATCGCACCAAGATCAAATTCAGCACGATCAAAAATTCACAGCTGCTCCAACCGCTCTTTGAATTCTCCGGCGCCTGCGCCGGATGCGGCGAAACGCCCTACATCAAATTGATGACCCAGTTGTTCGGCGACCGCACCGTGGTCGCCAACGCGACCGGCTGCTCCTCGATTTACGGCGGCAACCTGCCGACCACACCATGGGCCCTTAACAAGGATGGACGCGGCCCGGCCTGGTCCAACTCGCTGTTCGAAGATAACGCCGAGTTCGGTCTGGGCATGCGCCTGACCATCGACAAGCAGAGCGAATATGCCCGCGAACTGCTGCCTCAACTGGCCGACAAGATCGGCGAACAATTGGTGGACGAACTGCTCAACGCCGACCAGTCCGACGAGATCGGCATCCAGGCGCAGCGCAAACGGGTCGAGATTCTCAAGAAAAAATTGGCTGGCGGCCAAGATCCGAAAGTCAAAGACCTGCTCAGTTTGGCAGATATTCTCGTCAAGAAGAGCGTGTGGATCATCGGCGGCGACGGCTGGGCTTACGACATCGGTTACGGCGGCCTGGATCACGTCCTGGCTTCCGGGCGCAACGTCAACGTGCTGGTGCTCGACACGCAGGTCTACTCCAACACCGGCGGCCAGTCGTCGAAGGCTACCCCACTCGCCGCAGTTGCCAAGTTCGCGGCCCAAGGAAAAGACTCGCCGCGTAAAGACCTGGGGATGATAGCCATGTCCTACGGTTACGTCTACGTTGC
This sequence comes from Chloroflexota bacterium, assembly GCA_013152325.1. Lineage (GTDB taxonomy): Bacteria > Chloroflexota > Anaerolineae > Anaerolineales > Villigracilaceae > Desulfolinea. Next base: position 16,149 of record JAADGN010000013.1, on the reverse strand, counting down.
GCAGGTTGCCATGGGTTCCAGCGACGCGCAAACCCTGAAAGCCTTTTTGGAAGCAGACGCCTACGACGGCCCGTCACTGATCATCGCCTACAGTCACTGCATCGCACACGGCTATGACATGAAAGACGGCCTGACGCAGCAAAAACTGCTGGTCGACTCAGGCCTGTGGCCGCTCTACCGCTACAATCCGGCTTGGGCCAAACAGGGCAAGAATCCGCTGAAGCTCGACTCGAAGGATCCCAAGATCCCCGTTTCCGAATTCGCTTACAACGAGGCTCGTTACCGCATGTTGCTGCAAAGCAACGAGAGCCGCGCCGAAATGCTAATGCAAATGGCCCAGAAAGATGCACAATCCCGCTGGGAGTTGTACAAGCAGATGGCCGCCATGCATTACGAAAGCAGCAGCGAAGAATAAGAAGCGGCACAACAACTGCAACAAGAAAGACCCTCCGGGCGGAGGGTCTTTTCATTTAAAAATAAAGACAGCGCGAGATGGCAATGCCCCACTTAGGCTGGCGGTCTACCTTTCTTGTATCGGTACGTGATTCGCCCGCGGGCAAGATCGTAAGGCGACATTTCGACCTGAACCCGGTCGCCCAGCAAAATGCGGATGTAATACTTGCGCATCTTTCCGGATAAATAAGCGAGCACTTCGTGACCGTTCTCCAACTTTACCCGAAATTGCGTCCCGGGCAAGGCTTCGATCACCGTCCCCTCGACCTTGATTTTTTCCTCAGTCTTTGCCATACACGCCTCCAATTCTGGCTTCGCTCATCGCCATTCTCAAGCGAACTGCCATCAGGATACAACCTAGTAACGCCGCACCCGACGCCGTTTGATACGGCGAATAGCCTTTTTCTTCTCCATACGGCGCTGTTCGCTCTTGGAGACAAACCAGCGCTTGCGGCGCACGGTGCTCAAGATACCACTCTTGACAACCTTCTTGCGGAAACGCTTGAGAAGTTGTTCCTGAGACTCATTTGAACGTAAAGTGACAACTGCCAATGTTCTCACCTCCTTCCTGAAAGAGGGTGTTCCCTGCTTAAAATACAAATTCGGCTGGATACGCAGACTCAGCCGAGGTCATTCAACACAATGAAAATATCTAATCAGCTCTCGCATACCATGATCGGTACACACTCCTCGACCGAGATGTTAAAGAGAAAATCTCCGACATTGCGTGAAAAAGTATACTATACAAATGAACGGCTGAGAAGGGCCGTTGTTGAAAAAGTGCTAAAAAACAATAGAAAAGTCCCTTGGCGATGACCTACTCTCCCGGGGGGTCGCCCCCCAAGTACCATCGGCGCTGACGGGCTTAACTGCCGGGTTCGAGATGTAACCGGGTGTACCCCCGCCGCTCCAATCACCAAGGGACATTTTCACGAATGAAAGTCCTGAACAGCAACTGACAATTCCAGAAAAGTATCAAGTTCCCCGCATCACGGGATCAGCCCTCGACCATTAGTACGGCTTAGCTTAACACATTGCTGCGCTTACACACGCCGCCTATATAGCAGGTAGTCTACCTGCGGTCTTACTCCCTTAACGGGACTACAGGGATCTTATCTTGAGGCAAGTTTCCCACTTAGATGCTTTCAGCGGTTATCTCTGCCAGACGTAGCTACCCAGCGATGCCATTGGCATGACAACTGGCACACCAGAGGTCTGTCCACTCCGGTCCTCTCGTACTAGGAGCAGCTCCTCTCAAATCCCTTACGCCCACAGCGGATAGAGACCGACCTGTCTCACGACGGTCTGAACCCAGCTCGCGTACCGCTTTAACGGGCGAACAGCCCGACCCTTGGGACCTTGTACAGCCCCAGGATGCGATGAGCCGACATCGAGGTGCCGAGCGAAGTCGTCGATGTGAACTCTTGGACTTCACCAGCCTGTTATCCCCGGAGTAGCTTTTATCCGGTAAGCCACGGCCCTTCCACTCGGAACCGTGGGATCACTAAGCCCTACTTTCGTATCTGCTCGACGCGTTGGTCTTGCAGTCAAGCTCCCTTATGCCTTTACACTCTTTGGCAGGTTTCCATTCTGCCTGAGGGAACCTTTGGGCGCCTCCGTTACCTTTTGGGAGGCGACCGCCCCAGTCAAACTGCCCACCTGGCACGGTCCCCCAGCCGGATTACGGTCTGGGGTTAGGGCCTAGGCATGATCAGGGTGGTATTTCACTGGCGGCTCCACCGAGGCTGACGCCCCAGCTTCAAAGCCTCCCACCTATTCTACACAAACCATACCCAAACGCAATGCCAAGCTGCAGTAAAGCTTCACGGGGTCTTTTTGTCCTGCTGCGGGTAGGCCGCATCTTCACAGCCATTTCAATTTCACCGGGTCCCTCGTTGAGACAGTGCTCTGATTGTTACGCCGTGTGCGGGTCGGAACTTACCCGACAAGGAATTTCGCTACCTTAGGACCGTTATAGTTACGGCCGCCGTTCACCGGGGCTTCAGTTCAGAGCTTCGCTTACGCTAACCCCTCCCTTTAACCTTCCGGCACTGGGCAGGCGTCAGCCCCTATACATCGCCTTTCGGCTTAGCAGAGACCTGTGGTTTTGTTAACCAGTCATCAGAGCCATTTCACTGCGACCTTCCGGTGCTCAGAAAACTTCACACTAGAAGGCACTCCTTATCCCGAAGTTACGGAGCTAATTTGCCTAGTTCCTTAACGAAGGTTCTCCCGTTCGCCTTGGTATACTCTACCCATCTACCAGTGTCGGATTGCGGTACGGACACTCAAGATTCAACGTTTAGAGGCTTTTCTTGGCAGCAAGGCTCAACTACTTCTGCCTCAAGGGCTCGCATTCACGCTTCAGCTCAGTCTGCGGATTTGCCTACAGACCTCAACACCTAGGCGCTTTGCACCAGCACTACCAATCGCTGGCTAGCCTACCTCGCTGCGTCCCCTCATCACTCGTCTTGAGTGGTTCCGGAATGTTGACCGGATATCCATCGCCTACGCCTTTCGGCCTCGGCTAAGGGCCGACTAACCCGACGCGGAATGACCTGGCGTCGGAAACCTTAGATTTACGGCGAACACGGTTCTCACGTGTTTATACGCTACTCATGCCTGCATTCTCACTTCTGTCCGCTCCAGCCGCCCTCACGGTCGACCTTCACCGCTGACAGAACGCTCCCCTACTGCTCCAGCTAATGCTGAAACCCATGGCTTCGGTACTATGCTTAGCCCCGTTACATTTTCCGCGCAAGGTCACTTGACCAGTAAGCTGTTACGCACTTTTTAAAGGGTGGCTGCTTCTAAGCCAACCTCCTGGTTGTAACAGTAACCTCACCTCGTTTCCCACTTAGCATAGATTTAAGGACCTTAGCCGATGGTCTGGGCTGTTTCCCTTTCGACTACGAAACTCATCTCCCGTAGTCCGACTGCCATGCTCTGGAGTACCGGCATTCGGAGTTTGATTGGGTTCGGTAAGCGGTAAGCCCCCTAGCCCATTCAGTGCTCTACCTCCGGTACTAAACGCATGACGCTAGCCCTAAAGCTATTTCGGGGAGAACAAGCTATCTCCAGGTTCGTTTGGCATATCACCTCTACCCACAGCTCATCCCATAACTTTGCAACGTTAACGGGTTCGGGCCTCCACGAGCGTTTAGACTCGCTTCACCCTGGCCATGGGTAGCTCACCTGGTTTCGTGTCTAATCCCAGCAACTATACGCCCTATTCAGACTCGCTTTCGCTACGGCTCCGGGTGTCACTCCCTTAACCTTGCCACTGAGATTAACTCGCAGGCTCATTCTCCAAGAGGCACGCCGTCAGGCATAGCAGCGCGCACCCGGGTTTCCCCGGAGCACCGACCTGCTGTTAGCCCTCCGACTGCTTGTAGGCTCACGGTTTCAGGTTCTATTTCACTCCCCTAACAGGGGTTCTTTTCACCTTTCCCTCACGGTACTTGTTCACTATCGGTTGCCAAGTGTATTTAGCCTTGGAGAGTGGACTCCCCAGATTCCTACCGGATTAGCGTGCCCGGCAGTACTCAGGTATCCAGCGGGAGTCAATCAGTTTTCGCATACGGGGCTATTACCCTCTTTGGCAGGCTTTCCCACACCTTTCCGCTAACTGATCGATTTGTAACTCCCATATGCCAGACCCTACAACCCCGCTTATGCAAGCATAGGCGGTTTGGGCTATTCCCCGTTCGCTCGCCACTACTAGGAGAATGATCTCTTTTCCTCTGGGTACTTAGATGTTTCAGTTCCCCAGGTTCCCCTCCACTGGTCTATGTGTTCAACCAGGGATGCTGTGGGTTCGCCACAGCGGGTTTCCCCATTCGGAAATCTCCGGGTCAATCGCCTGTACACGGCTAACCGGAGCTTATCGCAGTGTCCCACGTCCTTCATCGGCACTTGGCACCAAGGCATCCACCGTAAGCCCTTAGTAGCTTCTCCACGTGATGCGGAGAAATTGATACTTTTCTACATCTTATTACTATCGGCTTACAAACAAATGTATTGATGTTTGTAATAATTTGATTTTTAGTCAGTTACTATTCAGTTTTTAAGGTTCTGTTCGCTGTTTGACCAGCGAGCGATGCGCTCCACGTTACGTCAAGGGCATCGCTCGCCCTTCAACAACCTATTTTGTAAATTTACGCAAGGCGACCCGGCTCATCGCCGGGTCGCGTAATCCCATGCGATAGTAGCCTTTGAAGAGTTATCTCAATTGAGCAACAAACAAATTCAAACCCTTTTCGCCTCTTTAGCGCTGTGCAGCCTAGTGGAGATGACGGGATTCGAACCCGTGGCCTTCGCCTTGCAAAGGCGCTGCTCTCCCACTGAGCTACATCCCCAAGACATGAAGCTTGGTGAGTGGGCTTGACTGGATTCGAACCAGTGACCCCTGCGTTATCAGCACAGTGCTCTAACCAACTGAGCTACAAGCCCGCAGTTTTCCTTAACAACTGAAGAGTGACAGGAAGCGACTCGCTGCCGACCATCGTCTCATTACCGTGTTGAGACATTTTGTAGAACTCAGGTCTGCCCCGTGAGAATGGGACCGGACCTTTGCTCGTTTCTCTAGAAAGGAGGTGATCCAGGCGCACCTTCCGGTACACCTACCTTGTTACGACTTCGTCCCAGTCACCAGTCCCACCTTTGACGGCGCCTTCCCGTGAGGGTTAGGCTACCGGCTTCAGGTGTTACCAGCTCCCATGACGTGACGGGCGGTGTGTACAAGCCCCGAGAACGTATTCACCGCACTATTGCTGACGCGCGGTTACTAGCAACTCCGACTTCATGCAGGCGAGTTGCAGCCTGCAATCTGAACTGGGGCCGGCTTTGGGGGATTGGCTCCACCTCGCGGCTTGGCAACCCATTGTACCGACCATTGTAGCGTGTGTGTAGCCCCGGACATAAAGGCCATGCTGACTTGACGTCATCCCCACCTTCCTCCGGCTTGAAACCGGCGGTCCCGCATGACACGTATAACATACGGCGAGGGTTGCGCTCGTTACCGGACTTAACCGGACATCTCACGACACGAGCTGACGACAGCCATGCAACACCTGTGTAGGCTCCCCGAGGGGTCGTTCACCTTTCGGATCACTACCACCTACATGTCAAGCCCGGGTAAGGTTCTTCGTGTAGCATCGAATTAAACCACACGCTCCGCTGCTTGTGCGGGGCCCCGTCAATTCCTTTGAGTTTTAATCTTGCGATCGTAGTCCCCAGGCGGTCAACTTATCGCGTTAGCTGCGGCACTGATGGCTATTAACCCACCAACGCCTAGTTGACATCGTTTACGGCTAGGACTACCAGGGTCTCTAATCCTGTTTGCTACCCTAGCTTTCGCGTCTTAGCGTCAGGAACGGGCCAGAAGGCCGCTTTCGCCACTGGTGTTCCTCCCGATATCTACGCATTTCACCACTACACCGGGAATTCCACCTTCCTCTACCGTCCTCTAGTCTAGCAGTTTTGAACGACCTCTCCCAGTTGAGCCGGGAGCTTTCACATCCAACTTACCAAACCGCCTGCACGCGCTTTACGCCCAGTAAATCCGGATAACGCTTGCCTCCTACGTGTTACCGCGGCTGCTGGCACGTAGTTAGCCGAGACTTATTCCGGGGATACTGTCCTTTCTCATCTCCCCGAAAAGTGCTTTACGACCCGAAGGCCTTCATCGCACACGCGGCGTTGCTGCATCAGGCTTTCGCCCATTGTGCAATATTCCCTACTGCTGCCACCCGTAGGTGTATGGACCGTGTTTCAGTTCCATTGTGGGGGGCCACCCTCTCAGGCCCCCTACCCGTCGTCGCCTTGGTAGGCCGTTACCCTACCAACTAGCTGATGGGACGCAGGCCCCTCCCGAAGTGGATTACTCCTTTAGACACAAGGTTTCTAACCCTCGTGACCACATGGGGTATTAGCAGTCCTTTCGAACTGTTATCCCCCTCTTCGGGGCAGGTCACCAACGCGTTACTCACCCGTTCGCCACTAGGAAATCCCCTGCACAAGTACGAATACAAGTGCTGAGGCTCCTCGTTCGACTTGCATGTATTAGGCACGCCGCCAGCGTTCATCCTGAGCCAGGATCAAACTCTCCGCAAAAAATTTTCACATCTTACGATGTGTAAGTCACGGATTTACTTTTCGAATCGACAGGAGTTGTTGCTTCCTATCACTCTTCAGTTGTTAAGGTTCTATCAACAGAGCGGGTCGCATTCTACCCGCATCGCCTCAGCCTGTCAAGGTTTAGACAGACTAAATCGCCGATGTTTTGCAACATCGGCTCGTCAGACTGCAAAACTATGTTTAGCTCTGTGTTTTTGACGTGAGACGGTTTCTCAGTTGTCAACGATCTGTCTCTTTGACGAGATCGGGCTGGTTATCTCCAGCCCCCCTATTATACGCAGACTTGCCATCCTGTCAAGGGAAAATCGCAAAATTCGCCCGCCAATTTGCTAATTCATTTCCTGACGGCCCGAAAGCGCCCGCAAGAGGGTGCTTTGGTCCGCATATTCCAGATCGCCGCCAACCGGCAGGCCGCGCGCCAGGCGCGTCACCCGCACGCCAGACGGCCCCAACTGCTGATGCAGATACAGCGCGGTCGCATCACCTTCCATGCTGGGATTGGTCGCCAGGATGATTTCTTTCACCCCGCCCTTCCGGACGCGCGCCAACAACGGGCGGATCTTCAAGTCGTCCGGGCCGATGCCCTCGATGGGCGACAGCACGCCATGCAAGACGTGGTACCTGCCCCGGAAGCCGCCCGTGCGCTCCAGGCTCAGCACATCCAGCGCATCTTCCACCACACAGATGAGCGTCTCGTCGCGCCGCGTGTCCTCACAGATCTCGCAGCGCTCGCGGCCCGCAATGGTGATGTTAAAACACTCCTGGCAGAAGGCCGTGCGTTCTTTCAACCCGTCCAGCGCCTCGGACAAATCTTGCGCCAGATCGTCCGGCGCGCGCAGCAGATAGAACGCCAGCCGCGAGGCCGTCTTCGGCCCGATGCCCGGCAAGCGCTCAAGGGCATTGATCAAGTCTTGGATTGGTTCAGGTAAGAGCATGGCAAGCGACAAGGCCCCAAGTTGGCAGGTCGGAAGGTTTCAAGTTTAGCACCAAATATCCCAATCTAAAGCGGCAATCCGCCCGTCAGCGGACCGAGCCGTTCCGCCGCCAACTCGCGCGACTGGTCCAGCGCCAGGTTGACAGCCGAAAGCACCAAGTCTTGCAGCATTTCGGCATCCGCGTCCGCCAGCAGGTCGGGGGCGATTTCCACCGCTCGACAGCGCTGGTCGCCCGTCATCGTGACTTTGACAGCACCGCCGCCCGCGCTGGCCGTGACGGTCTCTTCCGCCAGGCGTTCCTGCGCTTCGGCCAATTGCTGCTGTAATTTCTGAAGCTGCTGCATCATCCCCTGGGCACTGCCGCCCGCGCGTTTGTGTCCTTTTGCCATGTCTACTCCTGAATATCCGTGCTCAAACCGCCATACCCAAGGGCGCTATCCCCACAGGGCATTTTCCTCGGCGGAGAACAGGAAAATTTACTCCTGAATATCCACTATTTCACCGCCCGCCTGAAGCGCAGCGGCAACCATGCCGTTTTGATCGATATCGGGCGGCACCTTGCCTTTGGCGTTGGTGACCACACAACGGATCGTCAGCTCCACGCCAAGCAGATCGGCGATGGCCTGACGGGTGATCTCAATCTGGTCGGGCTTTTCCATCTTCTCGACCAACACTCCACTGACAAAGCCGAGCACCAGCGTATTGCCCTGCACGTTAATAGACTTGCACGAGTTGAGCAAAGCCGCCAGATTGGGCGCCGTCTTTTTGACGCGCGACTGGATATCCTTCCAGGCCTGGCTGACCTCGCCCGTGCTGATAACCTGGGGCGACCCTTTTGGGGTCGCGGCGACAGCCTCCGGCGCTTCGGCTGCTCCTTCGCTTTGTCCAGGACTTTGGGCCAGCGCAGGTTTGGGCTTGGATTCCGTTTGTTTAACGGAAGCCGGCCCCGAGGTCTGGTACAGCACCGGCTCACGTTTGGGAGCAGGGGCCTGCGAAGGCGCGGAACGCGGCGCCGATACGACGTCCGGCTCACTCGTCCCCAAAACATCCAACACTTCGGCCAATGCCAACTCCAGGCTGAGCGAGGGCTGCCATCCGCCGCGCTGATCCACCGCCGCGGCGTTGAAGGCGCGCATCATGCGCAAAACGTCGGAGGCCGAAAAGTCTTTGGCGTGTTTCCGCATACGCTTCTTGGTGTTCTGCGCGGCATCCACCTGTTTGTCGTTGCCCATCTGGAAGAGCATCAATGCCCGCAGATAGTCCACGATCTGACGCGCCAGCGCGCGCGGGTCGGACCCCGCGTCCAGGGCGCGGTGCAGCGCCTCGAGGCCGGAGGCCGGCTGCACGTCACGGATGGCATCCACCAGATCGAGCACGGTTTGGCTGGTGGCCGTACCGAGCACGGTTTGTGTCAGGTCGAGAGTGATCTTCCCTCCGGTGGAGGCCAGTTGATCGAGCAGCGAGATCGCGTCCCGCAGGCTGCCGGTGGCCTGACGGGCGATCAGCGTCAGCGCAGCCGGCTCAACGGAAAGTTTCTCGCTCTTGGCGATATGTTTGAGTTGGGCGACGATGTCGTCCACGGGCACGCGGCGAAACTCGTGTCGCTGACAGCGGGAAAGCACCGTGGCCGGGATTTTGTGAATTTCGGTCGTCGCCAGGATAAAGATGGCATGCGGCGGCGGCTCTTCGAGCGTCTTGAGCAGCGCGTTGAAGGCCGGCGTGGAGAGCATGTGCACTTCGTCAATGATGTAGATTTTAAATTGTCCCTGCGAGGGGGAGAAGTTTATCTTCTCGCGCAGGTCGCGCACATCGTCCACGCCATTGTTGGACGCGGCGTCGATCTCGATCAGATCAAGAAAGCGATTCTCGTTGACGGCCACGCAGTGTTCACACTCGTTGCACGGACGGGCGGCCGCATCCTCGGCCTGGCAATTGACGGCTTTGGCGAGCAGGCGCGCCACGGTCGTCTTGCCGGTGCCGCGCGGCCCGGCGAACAGGTAGGCGTGCCCCACCCGCCCGCCGACGAGGGCGTTGCGCAGCGTCTGGATGATGTGCTGCTGGCCGACGACTTCATCCCATTTTCGGGGACGCCACTTGCGATAGAAGGCTTGGGTCATTTCGGGTACCAATTGTCAGGGGACACGATATAGGGCGCGGGGGTTACCCTGCGGATCGAGCAGGGCGGCCTGTTCGCCCGACTGCCAGACGGATTGGCGCAGCCCCCAGTAGAGGTCCACGACCGTATCCGTTCCGGCGGTGGTATGCACCTGCACCGCGCCGCTTGGGTACAATTTCAATTGCGGGAAGGTGTAGGTATTGCCATCTTCATCTTGCAGCCGCCAGCCGGTCAGGTCGAGTTCGCCCTCGCCGTTATAGCGGAGCAGGGCCGTCTCGGCGCTCAACGTCCCCGCGCCGATTACGCTGACAATCTCGATCGGCACGTCTGTCTCCGGGTTTAACGTCGCCGCGAGGAGCGGTTCCGCCGATCCCGCCGGAGCGACCGGCGCAACCAGAATCACCGCCTGGCGATAGGTGCGATCATACCAGAACAGGATGGCCCCGGTCACACAGGCCGAGACAAAGATGTTGAGCAGGAGATAATAAACCAGCCGCTGCCGTTGGCTCATAGCTCCTGTATGATAGCATAAAAAACGTGCGAATGTTCGAACGTTTTAACCTTTCAACGCGAACGCCACCCAATCCCCCATCTGGCGTCTTTCGATCACTTGCAAACGATGCGTCCGCGCGGCCTCGCGGACGTGCTCTTCCTGCTCGTCCAAAATGCCGGAAAGAATCAGCACGCCGCCCGGTGCGACCAGCGACGTCAGGCCTGCTTCCATTAAACGGATCAGGATCGGGGCGAGAATATTCGCCAGCACGAGCGGCGCCTGCCTGAACGGGAAGCCCCCGCCGGCCAGTATTTCATCCACCGAGCCGCGCGCCAGAATGAGTTCATCCCCAACCCCATTGACGGACGCGTTCCCGCGCGCCGACTGCAGCGCGGCCTCGTCGATATCCACACCCAGGGCGCGCGCCGCGCCCAATTTCAGCGCCGCGACCGAGAGAATCCCGGAGCCGCAGCCCACATCAATGACGTCACCGCCCGCGGGCACATGTTTTTCCAACAATTCCAGCGCCAACTGCGTGGTCGGGTGCGTGCCTGTCCCGAAGGCCATCCCGGGATCGATGCGGATCGGGGTGCGCGCCGCGTCCGGCGACTCCATCCAGGCAGGGACGATGATCAACGACTCGCCGACGGGAATCGGACGGTAATGCTGCTTCCAGGATTCCATCCAGTTTTCGTCGGTGATGGGGGTAAACGTCGGCGCGGGCAGGGGCTGGATCCTGCCCAGGTACCAGAGGGCCTCTTCCAACCGCCGGCGCGTCTCCTCGAGAGATTCATCGGCAGGAAGATAAGTACGCACGCTCACCTCCGGCAGGGGCGTACCGGGATCGTCCGCGTCGACAAACCCCACGCCACGCTCGATAACCACGCCGTTGGGCGCGAAGCGCGCCATCACGTCAGCGACGGCCTCGGCCAGTTCGCCGTCTACAGTTAGGGAGACTTCGAGCCAGTTCATAAATTTGGTTGTCACTGCGAGTACAACGAAGCAGTCTCCTTCACAACAAGGGAGATTGCTTCACCCAATGGGGTTCGCAATGACATATTCGTCACCCCCCCAGCATCTCGTTCAACCAATCCATGAAGCCGCGTTCCTGCGGCTTGACTTCCGTGTTCAGCGTAGCGGCCAGTTTCTCAAACAACTCACGCTGCTCGGCCGTCAGGTGCTTGGGGATATTCACGTTGACGATCACCAACTGGTCGCCGCGTCCGCTGCGGCGCAAGTGCGGGATGCCCCTGGCCCTGATCTTGAAAACCTTGCCGGGCTGCGTACCGGGCGGGATGTGCAATTTCTCCGTCCCGTCCACCGTCGGGACGGTGATCTCCGCGCCCAGCACGGCCTGCGCCACGTTGATGTCCAGGTTCAGGAGAATGTCATCGTCGCGGCGCTGGAAGAACTTGTGCGGCTTGACGTTGAGCACCAGATACAGATTCCCGTTCGGCCCGCCGTAGGTGCCCGGCTGCCCCTCCCCGGCCAGGCGGATCTGCGTGCCCTTGTCCACGCCGGCGGGTATCTTCACCTTTTTCGTGACCGTCTTGCGCTCCAGCCCCTTACCGCGGCAGGTATGACAGGGCGTGGCGATCACTTCGCCGCGCCCACCGCAGGTTGGGCAGGTCGAAGTTTGAACGACCGCGCCCAGGATAGTCTGACGCACCTGGCGCACCTCGCCCTGTCCATTGCAGGTAGCGCAGCGCTGGGGCGTGGTGCCCGGCTCCGCGCCGTTCCCGCCGCAGGTCGAGCAAACCTCGTCGCGCGAGAACTCGATCTCCTTCTCAACGCCAAAGACCGCTTCTTCGAACGTCAACTTGACTTCTTTTTTCAAGTCTCGACCGCGGCGCGGCATACGCCGCGAACGGCGTCCCCCCATGCCAAAGCCGAAACTGCCGAAGAGCTCCTCGAACAGGTCGGAAAAATCCATCGTGAAGTCGTGCATGCCGCCCATGTCGCCCAAACCGGCGCGGCCGTAACGATCATAGCGGGCGCGTTTGTCGGCGTCAGAAAGCACACCGTAGGCTTCGTTAATTTCTTTGAATTTCTCCTCAGCGTCCGGCTCTTTGCTCACATCGGGGTGATACTGCCGCGCCAGTGTGCGAAAGGCGGTTTTAATATCATCCAGCGAGGCATTGCGCGGCACGCCGAGGATCTCGTAATAATCGCGTTGAGTCATAACTGCCATTTGACCATTCGTACGTTTACACGTTCAACGTTACGCATCCTTCACTTCGCCGTCGATGACATCCTCGGCGTCATCTTCATCTGCGGGCGCGTCCGCGTCGTCCGCCGGGTCGGCCTGGTCGCCGCCAGCCTGCGGCTGTTGTTCATAGACGCTCGCCCCGATCTTCTGGACGGTCTCGCCCAGCGCCTCGGCAGCTTTCGTAATGGCTTCCGTGTCCTCGCCTTCCGCCGCCTTGCGGACTTCCGCAATGCCTGCCTCGACCTCGGCTTTGGTCTCGTCCGGAACCTTGTCGCCAAATTCCTTGAGCGCCTTCTCCGCCGCGTAGGCGACGTTATCCGCCTGGTTGCGGGCTTCGATCAACGCTTTGCGCTTGCTGTCTTCTTCAGCATGAGCCTCAGCGTCCCTGCGCATCTGCTCCACCTCGGCATCCGAGAGACCAGACGAAGCGGTAATGGTGATGTTCTGACTGCGGCCGGTGGCCTTGTCTTGGGCAGTCACTTTCAAGATGCCGTTGGCGTCGATGTCGAAAGTCACCTCGATCTGCGGGACGCCGCGCGGCGCGGGCGGGATACCGTCCAGGATGAATTTGCCCAGCGACTTGTTGTCCGAGGCCATTGGGCGCTCGCCCTGCAAGACGTGGATCTCAACCTGCGTCTGGCTGCCGCTGGCCGTCGAGAAGACCTGGCTCTTGCGGGTCGGGATGGTCGTGTTGCGTTCGATGAGCGGCGTTGCCACGCCGCCCAGCGTTTCGATGGAAAGCGTCAGCGGCGTCACATCCAGCAGCAAAATGTCCTTGACTTCGCCGCCCAAGACCCCGGCCTGAATGGCTGCGCCAATCGCGACGACTTCATCGGGGTTGACGCCCTTGTGCGGCTCCTTGCCGAAGAATTTGCGCACCGCATCCTGGACAACGGGCATACGCGTCATGCCGCCGACCAAAATGACCTCGTTGATGTCGCCCGCCGTCAGGTCGGCATCTGCCAAAGCCTGCTTGAGCGGCGTCATCGTGCGCTCGACAAGGTCTCCGGTCAATTGTTCCAGTTTCGCACGCGTCAGGGTCGTGACAAGATGCTTGGGGCCGGAAGCGTTTGCCGTGATGTACGGCAGGTTGATCTCGGTCTGCATCATGGTCGAAAGTTCGATCTTGGACTTTTCGGCGGCTTCCTTCAAACGCTGCAGGGCCTGGCGGTCTTTCTTCAGGTCAATGCCGTTATCCTTCTTGAACTCGCCAATCAGATAGTCCATGATGCGCTGATCGAAGTCGTCGCCGCCCAGGAAGGTATCGCCGCTGGTGGCGCGTACCTGGAAGACGCCTTCGCCCACATCCAGGATGGAAATATCAAACGTGCCGCCGCCCAAATCATAGACGGCAATAATTTCATTCTTCTTCTTGTCCAGGCCGTAGGCCAGGGACGAAGCAGTCGGCTCATTGATGATGCGCAGCACTTCGAGACCGGCGATCTTGCCCGCGTCTTTGGTCGCGTTGCGTTGGGCGTCGTTGAAATAGGCCGGGACGGTGATAACAGCCTGCGTCACCGGCTCGCCGAGATAGGCTTCCGCATCCGCCTTGATCTTGGCGAGGATCATGGCCGAGACCTCCGGGGGCGAATACTCTTTCTCGTCCAGGGTCACGCGCAAGTCCCCGTTCGACGCTTCGGAAACCGCGTAGGGCACACGTTCCTTGGTGCCCTGCACTTCCGGGTCGTCAAATTTGCGCCCCATAAAACGCTTGATCGAAAAAATCGTATTTTGCGGATTAATAATGGATTGGTTGCGGGCCACACGTCCCACCAGCCGTTCGTGATTTTTGTTGACCGCCACAACCGACGGAACCAGCCGTTCGCCTTCTGCTGAAGGGATGACCGTCGGCTCGCTGCCGGTCATCACCGCGGCTACAGAGTTGGTCGTGCCCAGGTCAATACCGATGATTTTGCTCATATTTTGGTTCTCCTGTGTCAAGCGCGCCTCACGCCCTCCCGTATCACAAATCGAATTCTTCTATGCGTTCGTTATGCGCGACGCATGATACTGAAACACGTGGTGCGAGTTTTTTATTCCGCCACCCGCACCAACGCGGGACGGATGACCCGCTCACCGAGCATGTACCCCTGCTGCACGACTTCGATAATCTGTCCGCTTTCGTGGTCGTCGCTCGGCGCTTGTGCGATTGCCTCGTGGAAATTCGGGTCGAACATCGCATTCTCCGCCTCGATGCGAACGACGCCCTCAGCTTCCAGAATGCCCTGCAATTTCCGATAGATCAACTCAATACCCTCCACCCAGGGGTCGTCGGGGTGGTTCTGCAAGGCGCGTTCCATATCGTCCACAACGGGCAAAAACCGCTTGATGATATCGCCCTTCATGGACTGGTAGTTCACGCTCTGGTCGCGCTCGGCGCGTTTCTTGTAATTGGAAAAATCAGCCAGCGCGCGCTGCCAGCCGTCCAAATTCTCGGCAGCCTTGGCCTGGCTCTCCTTCAATTGTTTTTGAAGCATCTCATATTCCTCGCGGGAGACGGCGTCAGTTTCCACAACTTCGGCCGCAGGTTCGCCTTCCACCTGGGCCTCGTCTTTTGACGATCTCTTGGGTTTGGATTTGCTGGTCTTCTTGCTTTCCGACATATTGTTACTCTCCGAAAACAGTTTCTGTGATCAAGTCACTTAATAAATCAGCCATAAAGCGAACCGTGGGAATGGTGCGCGCATAGGGCATACGCATCGGCCCCAGCACCCCCACCGTTCCGGTCGCCAAACCGGGAACGCCATAACGCGCCAGAACCATCGAACATTGCTGCAATTCCTCCCACGTCTCCTCGCCGCCAATCAGCACCTGCAAACCGCCCACGCTGCTGTTCATGATGGTGCGCGAGAGCAGGTCTTGGAGCAGGGACTCCTCCTCGAAGAGACGCAGCGCGCGGCGGGCATCGTCCGAATCGGTGAATTCGGGCTCGGACAAAACGTTGGTCAGGCCGTCCGTGTAAATTTCACCGGAGACCAGATTGTTCGCGCGGCGCATGTCCTGCACGACCAGGGTCAGGATATCCTGTTCCAGCGCGTTCGAACGCGCCGGCAGCGCGGCGATCTCATCCGCGCCAAAACCGACACAAACCTGATTTAGCTGGGCTGCCGCCCGACTGAGCTGTTCCTGCGGGACAGGCTCGGCCAGGGTCAGCACCTGCTGCGAGACCTCCCCGCCGATCAGCACCAACACCATCAACACCTGTCGTCCCTGCGTAGCGATCAACTCGATATGCTTGTAGCGCGCCTGTTCAGCGTGCGGCGCGGTCACCAGCGAGACTCCCTGGGACCGGTTTGCCAAAATGGAAGCGGCCAGGTGCATCCACTGTTCGACATCGTGGCGCGCCTGGAAGAACTGGTGGCTGATGGTATGCTGCACGGCGGACGGCAGCTCGACCTGATTCATCAATTGGCTGACAAAATAGCGATAGCCTTCTTCGCTTGGCGTGCGCCCCGCGGAGGTATGCGGCTGCCGCAAATAGCCCATCTCGGTCAGCGCGGCCATTTCGTTGCGCACCGTCGCCGAACTTACCTCCAGGTGGTAACGCTTGACAAGAGACTTGGAACCGACCGGCTGCGCAGTCTCGATATACTCGCGCACAACCAGCATCAATATTTTTTTCTGGCGTTCGGTCAACTCAGTCATACCGCCTCTACAGTTTTATACACATTTTAGCACTCTCGTGGCGAGAGTGCTAAAAGACTACCTACGATGATACCATGCCTGAAAAAGAGCGTCAAATAAGAAGTTCGTTAACGTATTTCCTGCCGCCATCCTTCCAAGATCGGAAAGGGAAAGGGGGCTG
>JAADGN010000024.1:58371-75664 GCA_013152325.1 Chloroflexota bacterium | reverse complement strand
ACTGTTTGGCCTGTCACGGCCAGCCCGGGAAGATCGTCTCCCTGGAAAGTGGGGAAACCCTGCTGCTCACCATTGACACAGAGAAATTTGCGGACTCGGTGCATGGTCATGAGGGCGTCGCCTGTATCGAGTGTCACACGGGTATCACCAAGTTTCCACATCCCGAACGTTCGGCGCACAGCCTGCGGGAAATCTCCCTGCAGTTTTACACCTCTTGCAAACAATGTCACGTCGAGCAGTATGAGAAAACTTTGGACAGCGTACATGAGCGGGCGTTGGCAGGAGGCAATACCAACGCCGCGATCTGCACGGACTGCCACAATCCCCACACGCAGACCCGCATGACGGATCCGGACAGCGGCGAACTTTTACCGGAGGCGCGGCTGTACATTCCAAATACCTGCGCGCGCTGTCACAGCGCCGTTTATGACGTATACAAGGAAAGTGTACATGGCGCAGCGCTGACCGAGTTTGGCAACCTGGATGTTCCGACCTGCATTGACTGTCACGGTGTGCATGATATTCCCGACCCGATGAGCTCGGCGTTCCGTTTGCGCTCGCCGATGATTTGTTCGAAGTGCCACGCCGACCCGGCAGTCATGGACAAATACGGCATTTCCACGGATGTGTTGGATACTTACGTGGCCGACTTCCATGGCACGACCGTGACCCTCTTTGAAAAGCGCTCACCCGACCAGGAAACCAACAAGCCTGTCTGCTTCGATTGCCACGGCATCCACAACATCAAACAACCGGATGATCCCGAATACGGCATTGCGATGAAGGAGAACCTGCTGATCACCTGTCAGCGCTGTCATCCGGACGCAGACGCCAATTTCCCAGATGCCTGGATGAGCCACTACATCCCGGATGCTGAACATTATGCTGTTGTTTACTATGTCAATTTGTTTTACAAGATTCTGATCCCGGTCGTGATCGGCGGTATGTTGCTCTTTGTAATCAGCGACATTGTACGACGCGTGATCGAATGGCGGAAAGGAGCGGCTCACTCATGAACAAAACATCCCGTACCTACCTCCGCTTCGCACTTGCCCAACGGATCGAGCATCTGGCGATGCTGGTCTCATTCACCATGTTGGGCGTCACCGGCCTGCCCCAAAGGTATCCTGCCAACCGGGTTTCAATTTTCATTGTCAACTTGTTCGGCGGGATCGAAACCACTCGCAACATTCATCACATTGCCGCAACAGTCTTGATGCTGGTCACGATGTACCATCTACTCTCGTTTGGCTATAAGTTTTATGTCAAACGGGCTCGCATGACCATGCTGCCCACTTTGCAGGATATCCAGGATGGTTGGCAGACCTTCAAGTACAACCTTGGCATTGCCAAAACACGCCCACAGATGGGGCGGTACACGTTCGAAGAGAAACTGGAATACTGGGCGTTGGTCTGGGGTACGATCATCATGGGACTGACCGGCTTCATGATGTGGAATCCGCTGGCTACTTCGCGTCTCCTGCCGGGCGAATTCATCCCGGCGGCGAAGGCCGCGCATGGCGCAGAGGCTGTCCTGGCTGTGCTGGCGGTCATTGTCTGGCACATGTACAGCGTCCATCTCAAGCACTTCAACAAAGCCATGTGGACCGGCTATCTGACGGAAGAAGAAATGCTCCACGAGCACCCGCTGGAACTGGCAGATATCAAAACGGGAGCCGCCGAGCGTCCGCTTGACCCGGATGTGCTGCGCAAGCGCCAGCGGGTCTACTACCCGGTAGCCGGTGTTTTGGCCGTTATCATGTTGGCCGCCGTATACGGTTTTGTGAGCGGCGAACAGACGGCCATCACCACGATGCCTGCCCAACCCGATCTGCTGCCCGTCTACGTCCCACAGACGCCGACCCCGCTGCCGACCCTTGTGCCGACCGCGACACAAAAACCCGCCGCCGCGCTGACCTGGGACGCCTATGTAGCTCCTCTTTTCCAGCAAAGATGTGTTACCTGTCACGGGACGGTGGCCGAACTCTCATTGGACACATTCGAGAATGCGATGAAAGGCAGTCAGAATGGCACGGTCATCATCCCCGGGGACAGTGCGAACAGCTTGTTGATCATGATACAAACCCCTGGCGACCACCTTGGTCAGTTGAGCACAGACGAACTCCAGAAGGTAAGAGCCTGGATTGACGCCGGAGCGCCGGAGAAATAGGCCTGACACAGGCATACCTTGCACTTGCGTACCCGTCTTTGCGCCTTTACCACAAGCAGCGAGCCAGAGAACGGCTCGCTGCTTGTGACTTGAGGTGCTCCTGTGTATGATGGCATCCCAAAGGTTGCTTCTTTTTATCGTTCTTAAAATCACATATACTGTATTATGAATATCACTTTTATGCAGGAAGTTTATCAGTTAAGATATGGGTAATCCTACCCATTTATTGGGTATAATGACCCAACACTTCCCCTGGCGTGCCACCATCTCATTTTTCTCGTCCGTTTAGGTTGCAAAAACAGTAGTGAGGAGAGTCTTTCATGAAAAAGTTTTTCGGAAAGCTCAAACGTTTTTTCTTTCCCCCGCAGGGATCGCCGCGTTGGAGATTGATCCTGCCATATGTTGCTTTGGGTATCCTGACGATCCTGCTAATGATCGGCGGAGCTTACGGATGGCAATATACCAACTCGCCGCAATTCTGCGGTACGACCTGTCATACCATGCCGCCCGAATATGCAGCATATCAGGTTTCGCCTCACGCGCAGGTTGCCTGTGTAGAGTGCCATATCGGACGCGAGTTTATCGGCAATCAAATCGTCCGCAAAGCCGGAGACATCAAGCACGTTATAGACCTGGCTTTCAAGGACTATGAGTTCCCCATTTACGCCGGCAACATGCGGCCGGCGAGTTTCTCCTGTGAACGGTGTCACTCCCCCGAAAAATTCTCTGATGACACACTGAAGGTGATCTCGCATTATGGAGACGACAAGGATAATACGCCTTACAGCACATACCTGATACTAAAAACCGGCGGAGGCTCCAAGCGCGAGGGATTGGGGCGCGGCATTCACTGGCATATTGAGAACGAAGTTTACTACTACGCTGCGGATACCCATGAACAGGTAATCCCTTACGTGCGTGTGGTCAATGATGACGGCAGCGTGGACGAGTATGTGGATATCGAGGCAAATCTTGACCCAGCCAGCATTGAAGAAGATCAACTCAGGAAAATGGATTGCATCACCTGCCATAACCGCATCACCCATCGCATCTATACACCGGACGAATCGATGGACTCGGCGCTTGAACACAAGGTTATCGCCAGTGACATTCCCGAGATACGCAAGAAAGGCGTGGAAGCCCTGAGCGGTGATTATGCAACGCAGGAATCTGGCTTGAAAGGCATTGCTGCGCTGTCCGATTACTACAAGACAAATTATCCCGACTACTACGCTGAAAACGCGGATAAGGTCGATGCTGCAATTGCGGAGATCCAACAAATTTATGTTAACTCGGTCTTTATCGACCAGAAAGTTAACTGGGATACCCATCCAAGAAATATCGGACATGTTGACGGGCCGGGGTGCTTCCGCTGCCACGATGGAAAACACCTGAACGGGAACGATGAAGCCGTCCGGTTGGAATGCAATTTGTGCCATTCCATTCCTGTCGTGGCCGGCCCCAACGATTTCCTGACCAACATAGAGATTAATCGCGGCATTGAACCCGAAATGCACCTGAACCCGAACTGGATCAGCATGCATCACGAGGTCATAGATGCGACCTGTTCCAATTGCCATACGACCGACGACATGGGCGGCACGAGCAACACCTCTTTCTGCTCGAATAGTGCCTGCCATGGCAGTACGATGACCTATTCAGGATTCGATGCACCAAGCCTGCGCGAGATCATACGAGACCAACTGCCTACGCCAATGCCGACGCCGACGCCCCCGCCAACGCCTGTATCTGGCCCGCCGACCTATGCGGCCAACATCCAACCCTTGTTCAACAACTTGTGTTCGCTTTGTCATGGAGCGGTGGCTTCGGCGGGCCTGAACCTGCTGACCTACGCGGACGTGATGAAAGGCAGCGACAATGGGCCGGTCATCGTCCCTGGCGACAGCGAAAACAGCAGGCTGGTGCAAATTCAGAGTGAGCAGCACTTCGCCAATTTATCTGCTGAACAACTCGACATGGTCGTCGAGTGGATTGACGCCGGCGCTCCGGAAAAGTAATATGCCGCGTGGATTGACAAACAGGCCGCTCATTCAAGCGGCCTGTTTGTGGTTCATACCGGGACTTCGGCCTGTTCCGCCGTTTCCGGAACGTCAGTCGCCTCCTGGAGCAAATGATCTGCCAGCCCACCAACAACCATTGTCAACGCCGCCAATTGCCAGAGTGGATGCGTATCCGGCGATTGGCGCGACAGTGCTCAGCAAGGCTGTGATCGAGCAGGAACGGGGCGGTTGGGCATCTGTTCTGGCGGGCGATCTTTGGTCTCGTAACAGGACAGATGCGGCGGGGCAGGTGTATCAGCTTGTTCAATCTCGCTTTGCCAGCGTTCGTCAAGGCGCCTGAGTGCATATACCAGCATGGCAGTGATGCCAATTGGAACAACCAGGCGTAGCGAGACGCCCAAGAGGATATTCAAAATGGCAGTGATCGTCATGGCTGCTTCACAAGCTGATGTGATGGTTGCCCCGACGGTGTTTGAGCCGTTCACCTATTGCAAGCAGTAATGCTGCGGGCAGCACCATTCGAAAAGTAACAAAGACGATCAGGAGCAGCAGGCCTTCCATCGCGAACCTCCTTCCCTGTCAGTGAGCTTATCTTCAGTATAAGGGCACACGGCATGGGAAGTAAATTCGGTAAAGAGCCGATATTTTGTCTGGGGTGTTCCTCCCATCAAGAATGCGACGCGTGGGGTGAAATAGCCTGACAGCTCACTGCGACAAAAATCCCGCCGCATTGAACTGTCCCGGCTGACGATGCTTTGCGCTGCAACCACATGTAGCTCAAGGCGGCGTACTCACAGGGCGCTTTACCCTTTCGGGCACTTTGCCCGCAAACCGCCCTGCTGGGATGCTTCGCGAAGAACGGCGGCTAAAGCATTTCCCGGATAGACTTTAAAACAAAAGCGGGCGGTTTTCCTCGCCCACCATCTGTTCTTCAGCGTTCTTCCAAACATTTGCTTTTTTGAGTTTGTCAGGGAGCGTTAAGGTTTGATGATCCCCTTGCGGATGGCGTAACGCACCAATTCGGTGCGGGAATGCAGATTAAGTTTGTGCATGATATTTTCGCGATGACGGGCAACCGTCTTGGGGCTGATGACCAACGCTTCTGCAATTTGATCGTTAGTGGCGCCCTCAGCCAGCCAAGTCAGCACTTCCTGCTCGCGGTCGGTCAAACCGTTCAGGCCGGATTTCTGTTCTGGAGGCCGATCCTGGCTTAAATAGTCACGCACCAGCAACTTTGCCATGGACGGGAAAAGGTACACGTCCCCGGCCGCGGCTACACGGATGGCGGTCAGCAGTTCTTCGGGCGCTGCTCGTTTTGGGACGTAACCGGATGCACCGGCCTCGAGCATTTTGAAGAAGTATTCTTCATCCTCGTGGATGGTCAGCGCGATCACGGCCACACCCGGGAATCTGCGCTTGATCTCGCGGGTGGCGTCAATGCCAGACATGTCGGGCAGGCCGATGTCCATCAGGATGACGTCGGGTTTGCATTGACCGGCAGCTTCCAGGGCTTCGGCGGCGGTGCTGGCCTCCCCGGCGATCTCGATGTCGCTGGGGCCCTCCAGCAGCATCCGCAGGCCTGTCCGCACGACCATATGGTCTTCGACCAGGAGCAGGCGAATTGTCATGGTTTTTCTTCCCGTGCTTCAGACGACAGGGGGATAACGGCCTCGACCAACGTTCCCTTGCCCGGACTGGAACGTATGGTAAACCGGCCGCCCAACAACGTTGTCCGCTCCTGCATGCCGAGCAGCCCCCAGGTTGTCCGCTCCCGGATGCGGTTTACTTCAAAACCACATCCATCGTCCTCTACTCGAATGCGGACAGTATCGGGCTCAAAGATAAGTTGAACTTTTACTTGCGTGGCATTTGCGTGTTTGACAATATTTGTGAGCGCTTCCTGCAAAACGCGGAACATCGCTGTCTTGAATTCGGGGTAAATTTCCTGTTCTTTGCCAATGATCTCGACTTTAATTTTCAAACCCGTTCGTTCCCGAACTTTGCCGGTGTACCAGCGGATGGCGGCCGGCAGCCCCAGATCATCCAGGTGGGAGGGCCGCAGGTCCGTGATCAGGCGTTGTAATTCGTTCAGGGAATGTGTGACCATCGTCTCCAATTGGTGCAGGGTGTCCTGGGATTGTCTCGATCCGGCTTGTTGCCCGATGGACGTGGATAATCCGCGCAGCCCCAACCCGATCGCCGTCAGGGCCTGGCCTGTCTCGTCATGCAGGTCACGGGCGATCCGCTGCCGCTCGGCCTCCTGGGCAGCGATCACGCGCCGGTACAGTTCGCCGCGCAGGGCTTCGCGTTGCTGGGCCTCTTCCAGACGAGCAGCCTGGAGTTTGGCGATTTTCCGGTCATTCTCCACCTGGAAGGCGCGCAAAAATCGAATTATGAAGATGGCGGCTCCCAGGGCCATGAACGCTCGAAACAGTTGGACCGGAAATCCGAAAATTTCCAGGAACAGTTCCTGGTTGATTGTGTTCGAAGGCGGCAGCAGGCTGGGGTGGACGAAAATCTGCCCCACCAGCCCGTACCAGCCCAAGGTCACTGCGGCCCAAAGCGCATCCTGTCCAAAATGCACCAGGCCGGATTTACGGAAGATGCGCTGTTGGGTGATCAGGCCAGCGGAAGCCAAAATGGCCGAAGGGATTGCCAGGATGTAGCGTGTCCATACGTCGGCTACTGTCAACAGGTCTCCTGACGCGTATCGTCCGCGCAGCGCGAGCAATCCAAAAGCCCACAAGATTTCAATCCCCAGCGGGATCAGCAGCACGTATCGTTGCGAGGTTTCAGATGTTATCAGCAAGTAGCTGCCGAAGGCTGCCAGGGAGATAAACGAAACCGCCAGGATGGCCAGCCGCACTTCTGTAAGAATGGGCGGCTGAGCATACCCCAGCGATTTGTTGATGTGTTCGAACATCTCCATCCACTCATGCGCGCCATGCAGGATGCCAAACCCTGCCAGCGGACGCAAGGCTTTGCGCAGGCGTGCATCCGGCGCGCGTCCCCCCTCGAGCGCGACCAGCAGCCCCATGCTGAAGAAAGCCAGGCCATACAAAAAATAAATTGTGATGATGTAAGGCGTACCAGACATGTGTCTTCGCCTACATACTTTTGGCCAGCTGCGAACTGGCAGCAGCCGCTATTCTCGCCGCAAGCGCGCGCCGCAGGAGCGGCAGAACTTGTCGCCGGGACGCGCGCGCTTGCCGCATTGGTGGCAATAAGCTACCTCTTCGGTCGCATCTCCAGAGCGGCGCGTCGAATGGCGTTTGCGAGACTTCGATCTACTTGATCGACCGGACAGGAAGAAGTACAGTACCCCGCCGACGATCAAGGCGACGCCCGACCCCACCAGGATCGTGGGCAATGAAGCGACCAGCGAGAATCCGGCCTCGTTCCCGTCGAGCGGCCCGCCGGCCTGTACCGGCAGGGATGAGACAGTTAAATCATCATTGTCTTTTTGGTAAGTGACCGACAGCGTGAACGACTCCCCGGCAGGAAGATCGTTGATGGTTGTCCCGTGGTAGATGGTATTGGCCGGTCCCTGACTGACTTCGGGCAGGACAGGGTCGGTCGTCAAGTTTGTCGCGCTGGGGGGCTGCTGGAGGCGAACTGTGAACAGGCTGACGGTGTAATCCCCAGACCATTTAAAGTTGATCTGGCGTTCGTCCCCTTGTTTTTTGAGCGGTGCATAATACTCGATGTGGTAAGGCAACGTGTCATCGACTGTAAATGTGATGGCCAGCCAATCGCCTTGTTTGACGGGGTCTTCGTACGGGATGTTGAATAGCGAGCTGTTCTCTTCGCGGGCGACGGCGTTCAGTTCCGCATCCGCGGGGATGCGGATCGTCACCGGAACCGGGAATTTCGTGTCCGCCGCGAGGGAGAAATCGTAGAGAACCAGAACGTCCGGACGGTCGTATTCCGGCCACACTTGAACCATCAGGTTTGCGATGGTGACGTTGTTTTGTGCGCGGGCGAGCGCCGGAATGAGAAGTAACCCCACCACCAGGATTAAAACGAACCATTTGCGCATGAGTGAAGCCTCCCATGATGTTTTTTTGAATCTTACCATGAAACGATGGGCGTTATTTCCCCTGCGCCAGGGCCGTGATCAATTGCCAGCATACCCGGTTGACCGGCGTCGGGATGCCGTGCTGTTCCCCGGCGCGCGTGATCGCGCCGCAGATGGCCTCGATCTCGGTCGGAGCGCTGCGCCGCATATCCTGCAGCATGGACGAATGGTTGCTTGCCGTGCGCCGGGCCACGTCCTCGGCGGCGGCGGCCGGGTCGTCGAAAGACAGGCTGATGCCCTGCGCGGCGGCCACGGAGGCGGTCTCGCGGGCCAGCGCGCCCATCAGCGTCCGCGCCGAGGGGCGTTCCAGCAGTTCGCCGTTGGGGACATCCAGCAGCGCAGTGAGCGGATTGATGGCCGCGTTGATGACCAGTTTTTCCCAAATCAGAGGCTGCGCTTCGTTCACTTCCCGGACGTTGAAGCCTGCTTCCGTCAAAAGATCACCCAGCGGCCCCAGGCGTGGATGCGTCTCGATGGAGACCACCCCCTCGCCGCCGGCGCGCGCCAGGCCGGGGGACAGCAGGGTCGCGCCGGTGGTGGTGACGCCTTGGGCAACGCGCGGCAGGCCCAGGGTCCGGGCAAGGATCTCTCCGTTGCCCAGACCGTTTTGCAGCGTTACGGCCAGGCCGTCCGCATTCAGGCAATCCGCCAGTTGACGGGCGGCGCGTTCCGTCTGCCAGGCCTTGACCAGCACGAGCGCATGGCGCGCGCCGCGGCATTTCGCGGGGTCATCCACCGCGCGGACGGGATGCGCGTGCTCGACGCCATCCGCATCAACCAGGCGCGCGCCGTCCCTGTGCAGCGCCCGCAGGCCGTCCGGCCAGGTGCCAAGCATGGTCACGTCTGCGCCGGCCGCCGAGAACCGCGCCGCGAAGAGCGTCGCCAGCGCGCCGGTACCGACAATGAGAATGGAGCGCTTACTGTTCACTGTTTACGGACAACTGAAATGCTTCCCACTCATCAGCTTTCATCGCAACGGTATGCTCTTCCGCCGGAAAAGACTTGGCCTGCACATCGGCGATGTACTCGCTGAAGGCGCGCTGCATCTCGGCGTGGAAGTTGGCATACTGTTTGACGAACCTGGGGATGAAGCGGTCGAAGAGACCCAGCAGGTCGTGCGTGACCAGTACCTGCCCGTCACAGCCGGCGCCCGCGCCGATGCCAATGGTCGGGATGGCCAGTTTCCGCGAGACGAACTCCGCCAGCTGCGCCGGGACGGATTCGAGCACGATGCTGAAGCAGCCCGCGTCCTCCAGCAGGAGCGCGTCTTCGAGCAGGCGTTTTGCTGCGGCGGCGGTCTTGCCCTGGGCGCGGAATCCGCCCAGTTGGTGCACCGATTGCGGCGTCAGGCCGAGATGCCCCATCACCGGGATTCCCGCTCCGACGATGGCGCGCACCGCGTCCAGGCGTTCGCGTCCGCCCTCCAGCTTGACGGCGTCCATGCCGCCCTCCTGCAGGAAGCGCCCGGCATTGCGCACCGCATCCTGCGCGGAAACCTGATAAGACATGAACGGCATGTCGCCGATCAGCAGGGCGGCCTTCGCGCCGCGCGCCACAGCTTTGCAGTGGTGGATCATGTCGTCCATCGTGACGGGCAGCGTGTTTTCGTAGCCCAGCACGACCATGCCGAGCGAATCGCCGACCAGGATCGAATCCACGCCGGCCTGATCGACGGCCAGGGCGGTTGGATAGTCATAGGCCGTCAGCACGGTGATGGGCTCACGTTTCACCTTTTTTCGATGAAATGTGCGCGTGGTGACCTTCTTCCGTTCGGGAATCGAAGTTGAATTCTTGGGGACAGTGGACATGGTACCCTCCTTTGGCAGGTAGGGGCCGTTCCGGATTTGTGTTCTGAGCAGGTTGACGCCCCCATGTCAGATCGGTATCCGGACAAGCCGTTTTTTGGTTTTTTGCTCTTTCTCTCGCCGTCGCGTTCACATGGATACACGCGGTCGATGCTATTATTGCACAGAATCCCACAGATGCAAAGGTAAATCCCGCTTTTGGCTCCCTGAGGCGTTAAACGCGATGACGTTTCCACGTTATAATAGGGCTGTATTTCATTAACAACGAGAGGAGATTACCCATGCGACGAATGTTTGGTTTTTTGATCGGCGTGGTTGTAGGCGGATTGGTTGGCTCGACGATCGCGTTGCTGCTGGCGCCCGAATCGGGCGAGATTTTGCGCAGCGAATTGCGCGAGCGCGGCGCGGTCTTCCAGGCCGAGATCCGTCACGCGGCGGATGCAAGGCGCATCGAACTTCGGGAACGGCTTGAAACACTGCGCACGCCGCCTGCGGCATAGCATCTGTAACGCAGTTACGTTTTCGCTGTAATTCGGGAATAGAATTTTTCGGCCCGAGCCATGCCGCGCTGATACTCAGCGCGCTCGGCGATCAGGGCGGCGTTGTGTTTGGCGGCCTGCAAACGCAGGTCGTCATCATTTAACGCCCTCAGGACGGCCTCCGCCAGGGTTTGTGGACGGGCTGGGTCGATCAGCAGCCCGTTCACGCCGGACGTGATCCATTCGCGAATCGACTCCAGGTCGCCCGCGACGGGGAAGCAGCCGCAGGCCAGCCCTTCGAGCAGCGAATTGGGCGTGCCGTCATGGGTGCTGGGCGAGACCCAAATCTGCGCCTGGCGGTAAAGGGCGGCCATTTGCGGGCGCGTTTGCGGCGGGAGCAGGTCGACCGCTTTCTGGATGCCCAAATCGGCGAGCCATTTTTCCGCCTGCGGCTCCCCGGCCATGGCAGGGCAGACGAAGCGTACGTCCGGGCGTTGTGCCAATATCAACGGGACGGCGCGGAAGAATGTGTCGTTGCGTACGTAGCTGCGAAAGCCGCGCGGATTGATGACCAGCGGCGCGGTTCGTTCTTTCGCCGGCGGGAAGAATACGTCCATGTCAACGCCGCCGTTGCCCGGCAGTACGATGCCCGGACGCTCGGCCGGGAAGCCCCATCGGCGCGCCAGACGAATATCGCGGCGACAATCGGCGTGTAACGCGTCGGCGGTTTGCAGCGTCAGGCGGGTGTAGCGTCTCATCAGCGGCGAGGCGGGGGCGTGCAGTGTGAAGTCGTTGCCCCAGATGGAGAGCAGAAGCGGGGGAAAACCCTCCGGCTGCAGTCGTTTGGCAGCCGCGGCCAGCATTCCCTCGTAGGGGATGCGCATGGCGTGGACCAGGTCGGGGCGCACGCGATGGATGATCTCGTTCAGGCGGCGGGCGGAGTCGGGCAGCGTCAACGGGCCGAGCCAGTGACGTATGCCCATTCGCAGGCGGAGTGTCGCCGCGCTCCACAGCAGGGATTTCCGGCGGGATTCGCCCGTTGGCGCGGATTTGGCGCCGCTAAAGGCAACCGGCACGAAGTCCAGAGAAGAGAGCGGGAGATCCGGCTGGCAGGCAAATGTCGAAACCAGGTACACCTCGTCCCCGCGCGCGGTCCAATGCTTCATCCAGTTGAGAGCAATGGGGGAACGTCCGTCAGCGATGAAAAGTATGCGCATGATACGATAGAATATACCAACAAACAAAATCCTTGCCAAGTTGCCGGATGAGTCAAGCCGTAGTATAGTTAACTGCGTTCGTTCGTGTTATACAGAGGTGAGGCGTGAGCAAGGGCCGTATTCTGATCGTTGAAGATAATTTTGATAATCTTGCGTTGGTGCGTTTTCTGCTGGAACACGCCGACTATGAAGTGCTGGCTGCACAGAATGGACGCGATGGTTTGGCGGTCGCCCGAAAAGAGCGTCCGGACTTGGTCTTGATGGATCTCTCCCTGCCGAAAATGGATGGCTGGTCTGCGACGAAGGCAATAAAATCCGACCCGAAGACAGCGCATATTCCCCTGCTGGCGCTGACGGCACACACGCTGCCCGAAGACCGCAGGCGAGCGATGCAGGCCGGATGCGATGGATATATTTCGAAACCGATCGACATTGCCACGTTTGTCGATGTGGTCGCTCAGGCTATTCGGGACCGGGACAAAAAAACATAGGGAAAAGTGCGCTATGGAGTTTCGTGAATGAGTGAAAAACCATCATCTTCCCAGGCAGAGTCATCCAGCCGCAGGTTTCCAACCGAGATCGTGGTCGCGTTATTAAGCCTGATCGGCGTGGGCTTGACAGCCTATTTCAGTTATTTGCAAACGCGTGCGCCGCTGGAAATTTCACTTCAGGCAACCCAAACCGCCGAAGCCAGGGCGACCAGGCTGGCCCTGTCGGCAACATCCACGAAAAAGCCGGTTGTCCACACGTCCACGCCAACGTTGACGCAAACGCCGACAAAGAGCAAGACGCCCACACCTTCCGCTACGCCGACCGTCGCCGGCCGCCCCGATGGACTGCGATACTGTGTCAACGCCTTCATCGTCAATGTGCGCGTCGGGCCCAGCACACAATATGGCGTGGTGGGGAATTTGACCTCGGATGACTGTCTGTATTTTGACGCCAGCAATGAAGACGGCACCTGGCTGCGCATTTCGTCAAATCAGCCCGAAAAATACGAGGAATTTGAAGAGGCCTGGCTTTACCGGGAATTGCTTGGCCTGTCCGGCGGGGTCGTTTTGCCGGCGGTGACATTGACGCCCACCTCAACGCCGACGCCATCCCTGACGCCAACGCCTACTTTGACCTCCACGCCAACGCCATTGGGGTGATATTGAAAACAAGGAAATCATCCATGCAGGGGCGCGATACAGCCCTTTGAGCAAGACGCATCGCGGCCCTGTTTCGGTGGTATATTAAAGCCCGCTGTGTTTGTGCAGATATACACTACTTGTGAGGAATAACATGAAACAAATTTGTGTTGTTGGAGTTGGCTACGTTGGTCTGGTGACCGGAGCCTGCTTCGCCGATTTGGGAAACCGCGTCATCGCGCTGGACGTGGACGAAGAGCGCATCGAGAACCTTAAAAAGGGTGTTATGCCCATCTATGAGCCCGGCCTGGAAGAACTTGTCGAGCGCAACGTTCGGGCTGGGCGGCTGTCGTTCACCACATCCTACAAGGAAGCCCTGGATGGGACGGAATTCGCCTTCATCGCAGTGGGGACTCCTTCGGGCGTGAACGGCGAGGCGGATTTGCAGTACGTCGCATCTGCGGCGCGCTCCGTCGCCGAAAACATGACCGCTCCGCTGATCCTGATCAACAAGTCCACGGTCCCGGTCGGGACCGGGGACTGGGTGGCCGATATCGTCAAACGCTCCCAGCCCGAAGGGATCGACTTCTCGGTCGTCTCCTGCCCTGAGTTCCTGCGTGAGGGTTCGGCGATTGGTGATTTCATGCATCCGCATCGCACGGTGCTCGGTTCACTCCATAGAGAGGCCGCCGAAAAGGTTGCCCAACTGCACCTGCCGCTGCGCGCGCCGATCGTCATCACAGACCTGCGCACGGCTGAAATGATCAAATATGCATCCAACGCTTTTCTGGCAACGAAAATCTCGTTCATCAACGAAGTGGCCGATATTTGCGAAGCCCTTGGCGCGGACGTGAAAGAGGTCGCGGCGGGCATGGGGTACGACAAACGCATCGGCCCGATGTTCCTGGATGCCGGCCTGGGCTGGGGCGGTTCGTGCTTCCCGAAGGACGTCAAGGCGTTGGCGTACATGGCTGAAGAAAAGGGTCTTGATCCGAAGATACTTAATCACGCGATGGAAGTCAACTATGACCGCCGCGCGGTTGTAGTGAAGCACGTCGCGCAAATGCTGGGTGGTTTGAAGGGGAAAACAATTGGCTTGCTGGGGCTGGCTTTCAAGCCCAATACCGACGATATGCGCGACGCCCCCTCGATCGATATTGCTCAAGACCTGACAACCGACGGCGCGACTGTTCGCGGTTACGATCCCGTCGCGATGGAAAATGCCGCCAGAATCCTGCCGGCTGTCAACATGTTCGATGATCCGTACCAAATGGCCAAAGGCTGCGACGCGTTGATCGTCGTAACCGAATGGAACGAATTCAAACAGCTCGACTTGAAGCGCGTCAAGGATTTGATGAAACAACCGGTCATCTTTGACGGGCGCAACATTTATGATCCGGCCTACGTGCGTGAGCTTGGATTCACTTACCGCGGCATGGGGCGTGGCTTCAACGGCAACGGATAGCAATCAGTCAACAGCCAACAGGAATCAGGGAGTAGGAAGTTTTGCCCCTGATTTCCTGATTCTTATAAACCATGACAACACCTCCAGTTTGTGATTACGAAGGCTCCGACTACCAGACATCCTTCTGGGAGCAGGGCGGCCGCGCCTACGAAGATCGCGCCGAAGCCATCGCGCTAAAACGCCTGCTCCCAAAAAGCGGAAAACTCCTCCTCGAGATCGGCGCTGGCGCGGGACGCAACACCCCGCGCTACCAGGGATACGAGCGCATCGTCCTCCTCGATTACTCCCGCACACAGCTTCGACAGGCGCAGGAGCGGCTGGGAACGAGCGACCGCTACATCTACGTCGCGGCAGATGCCTATCGCCTGCCCTTCGTGGACGGCCTCTTCGACGGCGCGACCATGATCCGCACGCTGCACCACATGGCCGATGCGCCGGCTGTGCTGCGACAGGTACGTCGCGTGCTCCAGCCGGATTCAACATTCATTTTGGAATTTGCCAACAAAATGAATCTCAAGGCCATCCTGCGTTACGCCTTGCGCCGGCAGGACTGGAATCCCTTCACGCTGGAACCGGTCGAGTTTGTCGACCTGAACTTCGATTTTCACCCCAAAGCCGTGCGCGGCTGGCTGAAAGAGACCGGCTTCGAACTGGAACGCCAGTTGACGGTTTCTCATTTCCGCATAGCGCTGCTCAAAAAACTTTTCCCGCCTTCATTCTTGGCCTGGCTGGATTCACTCGTTCAGCACACCGGAAACTGGTGGCAGTTGACCCCCTCGGTCTTTACGTTGAACCGCGCCGCAGGGCAGGATTTTCTCCCGCCGGAAAGCGGCGCATTCTTCCAGTGCCCCGAATGCGGCCACGCGCCGCTGGACGAGCAGGAGGACACGCTGACCTGTCCCCGTTGCGGGCGCGAGTATGCCATCCGGGACGGAATTTACGATTTCAGGGAACCGATACCCTCGTAACCCAGACGAGACAAAAATCAAAAAGGCCCTGCAGCACAGCGTTGCAAGGCCTTTTTCTTGCTACTCCCTACACCTTCCCCATTTACCCCTTAATCACCCCCCTCGCATCCAACGCATCCATCTCCTCCTCGCTGACCCCAAGCTCTCCCAAAACCTCGCGCGTGTGCTCCCCCAAAGCAGGCGGCGGCGTGCGTTCGGCGCGGGCGAAGACAAAGGGCGAGTTCAGTCCGACCGGCTTTCCATCCACCTCCCGAACATGACCGCGCGCCCGCGCCTGCGGGTGGCGCAGCATCTCCTCGAACGAGTTGACCGGCTCGATGCAGGTATCCTGTTCTGCGAAGCTGGCTTCCCATTCGGCGCGAGTCTTCTGGCGGAAGACGGCCGTCAGTTCCGCGCCCAGATCCGGATCGAACTGCCGGGGGATCAAATCCTCGCGGTCCACCGCTTTGCAGAAATTGCCCCAGAAATGCGGCTCCAGCGCGGCCAGGCTGAGGTATTTCCCGTCCGCCGTCTCATAGACGTTGAAACAGGCCATCCCGCCCGAAAGCGGCAGCTTGCCGCCCTCCGGCGTGAGGCCGCTGAAATAGGCCCCTCCGGCCAGCGGCGCGACCCACGACAGCACCCCGTCGAACAGCGACAAATCGAGATATGCGCCCTCGCCCGTGCGCTCGCGTCCCACCAGCGCGCCCAAGATGGCGATGGCAGCCAGCATCCCCCCGCTCAGGTCAGCGACCGGCACGCCGTAAGGGACAGGCGCGCCGCCGCCGGGAGGGGCGTTCAGCCCCAGCGCGCCGCCGACCGCCGCGTAGCCCAGGTCGTGCCCGGCGCGCTGCCGGTAGGGGCCGTTTTGCCCGTAACCGGAGAGCGAACAGTAAACGGTATCCGCTTTCAGATCGCGCACCGCTTCGTATCCGATTCCCCAGCGGTCTACCGCGCCGGGACGGAATCCTTCCAAAATCACGTCCGCTGTCCTGGCGAGTTCCAAAAAGAGTTCGCGGCCGCGCGGATTACGATAGTTCAGCCCCACACTCTTCTTGCCGTGGTTGACCATCTCGAACAGACTGCCCAGCCCCATCTCGGCGGGGGCCATGCGGGCGTAGTCGCCGACGAGCGGCGTCTCGATTTTGATCACCTCCGCGCCCAGGTCGGCGAGAAGTTGCGTCAGGTATGGGCCGGGCAGCAGCCGCGAAAGATCGAGCACACGGATGCCGGTCAGGGGTTGGTAGGGCATGCTTTCCTCCGTTGGCGGTTTGGCCTCCCGAAAATTTCAACCTTCGGGAGGTTGTTATTTTACTATCTTGTGGTACAACTTTCCCATGCGCTGGATCTACCTTTCCCCTCATTTGGATGACGCCATCCTGTCTTGCGGCGGCCTGATCTGGGAACAGACGCGGGTGGGGACGCCGGTCGAAACCTGGACATTTACCTGCGGGACTCCGCCGCCCGTGCCGCTCTCGACGTTGGCGCGCCGCGTCCACGCGGACTGGGGGTCTGCTTCCGCCAAAGAGATCGTCTCCCTGCGCCGGGGCGAAGACCGTTTGGCAGCGCGTCGTCTCGGCGTGGTGCCGCGTCATTTCGACTTCCTCGACTGCATTTACCGCCGCGCCGACACCGGCGAGCCGCTCTACGAAGACATCTTCGTTCCGCCGCATCCGGACGATGCCGCGCTAGCCGAACAAATGGCTGCCATTTTGACCGATGAGCTGGCTCCGGATGACGTCCTCATCTGCCCGCTGACCATCGGCGGCCACGCGGACCATATCCTCGTGCGGCAGGCAGCCGAACGTCTGGGGCGTCCGCTGTGGTATTACGCGGATGTGCCGTACCTACTCGACCATCCCGAGGCGCTGGATGGGGCGACGCGGGACATGTCTGCAAAGCTGTATCCGGTCTCGGCAGAGGGCCTGAGCGCCTGGCTGGATGCATCTGCCGCCTATACAACGCAGATAGGGGCTTTGTT
>JAADGN010000024.1:0-58277 GCA_013152325.1 Chloroflexota bacterium | reverse complement strand
TGTTCTATAATGTGGGCTGGTTCAACCGTTCGACACAACAGGAGGTCGAAATGAACACAACCCGTTCACGCAATCAAGGACTGTCAGCATTGTTGGGCGGCCGCACGATTCAGCGCGGCGCGGCCTGGGGCATGATGATCATCGGCGCCCTGCTGGCCTTCGAGCTTTTCAACTTCAGCACGACCGACTTCGCATTGAGAGACGTCCTGGGCGATTTGCGTTTCCTTGGCATCCGCTGGGCGACGATCCTTGCTTTCGCTTTCTGCGGCATCGACTTTGCCGGGATCGCCCGCATCTTCACGCCAGAACAAGGCCGCGAGGAGCCTGCCGAGGTCTGGTACCTGTTTGGCGCATGGCTTCTGGCCGCCATCATGAACGCCATGCTGACTTGGTGGGGCGTCTCGATCGCGATCACGTCCACCAGTCACGCCGGCAGCGCGGTGGTCAGCTCGGCAACCATGACCAAGGTGATCCCGATCTTTGTCGCGGTCATGGTTTGGCTGATCCGCGTGTTGATCATCGGCACATTCTCGTTGGCCGGAGATCGTTTGTTCAGCCAGCTCGACCAGGGACAGATCCGCAAAACATCATCCAGCGCCAAGCCCAGCCGCCGCACGACAGCGCGCCCGAGTACGGCTGCCAACCGGGCGGCGCCGGTCTTCCGCGCCGCGCCCAAGCCAGCCCGCGGCGAACCGGCTTTTCGTCAGGAGCCCACCTACCACAATCTGATGAGCGCGCGTCCCACACAACAGACATTTGGCGATCGCGCCAGCAGCTACGACGCCTCCAGCCGCCGCCAGGAGCACTAATGGAAGGACGCATGCCCGATGACATCCCCTCGCGCTGACGATTATCTCCCTTCCCAGACGTCGCGAGGACAGACAGCCGCAGCGCCCCTCAGGGGCAGCGGCTGTCTGTCTGGTTTTTTGATACCGCCGCTGACGGTTTTGCTGGTTGGCGCATTGCTGGCGTTGTTTTCAAGCAGCCTGACCGTCCCTGCACAAGCGGTTGCTGGAACGGGAGCCGCCCCCCCGGCGGGCGTCCCGGCCCGGCAGCCGGGATTGGCGCCGCTGTTCACGCCCGAAGTGCAGTTTTGGGCCGGGCACATCCTGGCCTGGTCCGCCGAGACGGGACTGGACCCGAACCTGATCGCCACGGTGATGCAAATTGAATCCTGCGGCGATCCGCTGGCCCGTTCCCGCGCCGGTGCGATGGGATTGTTCCAGGTCATGCCCTACCATTTCAAGGGAGGCGAGAATCCTTACAATCCGGAGACCAACGCGCTGCGCGGGCTGGCCTACCTTGCGAAATCTCTCGATACGGCGGATGGTGACTTCCGCCTGGCGCTGGCGGGCTACAATGGCGGGATCGGCGTCATCGCGCGCGCCGAGTCGTTCTGGGCAGCCGAGACGCTGCGCTACGTGTATTGGGGCAGCGGCATTTACGGGGAGGCGCGGCAGGGGGCGTCGGAGAGCGCACGCTTGCAGGAATGGCTGGGCAAAGGCGGCGCGAGTTTGTGCAACCAGGCGAATCAACGCCTGGGGCTGTTTTCCAACCGCTAATTGCTGTTCGCCAATAACGGAAGCCAAATACAAAACGTCGTTCCCTGTCCATCTTTGGAATCGACTTCGATCCTTCCCCCGTGTTGGGTGACAATCCAATAGGCAATGGACAGCCCCAATCCAAACCCGCTGGATTTCGAGCGCGTGCGGGATTTCTCAGCCCGGTAGAAACGCTCGAAGATGTGTTTCTGGGCCTCTTTCGGGATGCCCGGCCCGGTATCACGAACGATCAGCCGCGCCTGTTCACCAACTTTCGACAGGCTGAGGAAAACTTCGCCCCCTGCGGGCGTGTACTGGATGGCATTCGCGACCAGATTGAGCAAGACCTGCTTGAGCCGGTCGCGGTCGCCGTTGACCAGCACCTGGTCGATGTCTGTGATCTTCAGCCGGACTTTGTCCCCGGCCAGCACGTGCATCTCCTGCAGCACCTCGAGCAGCAACGTGTCGAGCTCAACGGGCTCCTGGTTGAGGGGCAGCTTTCCCGTTTCGGCTTGCGCCAGCAGCAGCAGGTCTCCGACCAGGCGCGTCAGGCGGTTGGATTCCTGGTCGATACTGGTCAGTGTTTCCTCGTCAATCGTCTGCATGCGCCGCATCAAACCCACATTCCCCTTGATGACGGTCAGCGGGGTGCGAAGCTCATGGCTGACGTCGGCCAGGAAACGATGCTGGGACGTGAACAGGTTTTCCAGCCGTTCCAAAGTTTGATTGAAAGTGTGGATCAATTGTCCAATCTCGTCGTCCGGCGGGCCGTGATAAGGGATGCGCCGCGAAAGGTCGTCGGCGCGGTTGATCTGTTCGGCGGTTTCCACCACCGTTTCCAACGGAGCCAGCGCCTGTCCAATAACGAACCAGGAGCCAAGCGCGGCCAGCGCCATGGAGATGATGGCCGCGACGATCAGGACATAGAGCAAATCCTGCCTTACCGAATCGATCACGTTCAGGCTGGTCGCGGCTTGCAAGATGCCGACAGGGCGTTTTCCAACGATCAGGGGCACGCTGAACACACGCATGTGTACGTTCTGGAATTTGACAGTTCGGAAGACCGGCTGGGAGGTCATTAAACCTGCCGGGTCAAACGACTGATCAATTTGGTCATTTCCCAGGGACGAAGCCTGCAGGTGCCCTTCGCGGTCCCAGACCTGTACGTAGACGTTGGCGGTCATGCCCAGCGGGGGCAGGCGCAACACGGTCAGTTCGCCGACCGAATCGACGCGTGTGACCTCGAGTATCTCAAGCGCGGTGTTGTTGAGCAGGCTGTCCACCTGTCTGGTCAGCATGACATTGACCAAACCGTATACCCCCATACCAAAGAGCAGCAAAATGCCCCCCAGCAAGGTCGCGTAAAGAAATGTCAGGCGGGCACGTAATGTCATCGTTTCCCCGCCGGTCTAAGGGTTCTCGCGTAAAACGTATCCTACGCCGCGCACCGTATAGATCAAACGCGGCTCGTCCTCGGCTTCCAGTTTTTGGCGCAGGTAGCGGATATACACTTCCAGCACGTTGCTCTCGCCGCCGAAATCGTAGCCCCAAACGCGGTCGAAGATCACTTCGCGGGTCAGCACCTGCCGCGGGTGGCGCAGAAAGAGTTCCAGCAATTCGTATTCTTTGGCGGTCAGGGAGATCATCCGGCTGCCGCGCGAGGCCTGTCGGGAGCCAGTATCCAGCGTCAGGTCGGCAAATTTGAGCACCGGAATGCGCTTTTCTTGCGTGCGGCGCAGCAGGGCGCGGATGCGCGCCAGCAGCTCGTCCAAATTGAACGGCTTGACCAGGTAGTCGTCCGCGCCGGCGTCCAGTCCCTGCACACGGTCCTGGATGGTGTCCTTGGCGGTCAGCATCAGGATCGGGATTTCGCCGCCTGTTCGCAGCCGGTGGCAGACTTCCAACCCGTCCATGCCCGGCAGCATCCAGTCCAAAATGACCAGGTCGGGTTGGTGGTCGCGCGCCATGAGCAGCCCGGAACGACCATCGGTGGCGGTGTCTATGATGTAGCCTTCGTAGGCCAGGCCCCGCTGCAGCAGCTTCAAAATGGCCTGGTCGTCTTCAATGATCAATATTCGTTCGTTCATAGTTTGCTCCCACCCAGAATATACCACAAAGGATAAGTTGAGTGAGGGATTTGTTTGGTAAAATCGCTGCATGTCAAACTTTTTCCCGCCCGGCGTGCCGCGCAGCAAACGTCTGTTCGATTTGGCATTAACGATCTTGGGACTGCTGATCGTCTTGCCAATCCTGCTCCTTGTCGCGGCGCTGGTTCGCGTCTTCCTGGGACGTCCGGTACTGTTCCGGCAGCAGCGTCCCGGCTACAAAGGGCGGCCCTTCTTCATCTACAAATTTCGCACGATGACCGGCGGTCGCGACGCAGACGGGAACCTGCTCCCGGATTCCGAGCGTCTTACCCGTCTGGGACGTTTTCTGCGCGCCGCCAGCCTGGACGAATTGCCCGAACTCTTCAACGTGCTGCGCGGGGAGATGAGTCTGGTTGGGCCGCGTCCGCTATTGATGGCGTACCTGCCGCGCTACTCGCCAGAGCAGATGCGCCGTCACGACGTGCTGCCCGGCATTACCGGCTGGGCGCAGGTCAACGGACGCAACGACATCACCTGGCCCGAGAAATTCCGCCTGGACGTGTGGTACGTGGACCACTGGTCTTTCTGGCTGGACATAAAGATTTTATGGCTCACCATCTGGAAGGTTTTCAAGCGAGAGGGCATCAGCCAGACCGGGGAGGCGACGACAGCCTATTTTATGGGCAACGAAGAGAGCGGGGAGTAGAAAGCGGCGATCTCCACGATGCCCGAGGAGATCGCCTTCGTCGGACGACGTCCTCCTCGCGATGACATGTGAAGAAAAAGCCCCGCGCAGGTGTTCTACCTCGCGGGGTCTTGCTTGCAACTTGTGCCCTGCAACTCACTCCTGCCACTCCAGCTCAAATTCGCCGATATAAACCGTCTCCCCCTCCTTCACGCCGGCCTCGTGCAGGGCTTTGTCCACGCCGAGGACTTCCATGATCTTCTGGAAGCGGCGCACGGAACCGTCGTGTTCCCAGTAGGTCATGGCCGCGGCGCGCTCGATGGCTGTCCCGCTGACGCGCCAGCCGCCGTCGTCCTCGCGCCGGATGGCGAACTCGTTCGGGTCGGTTTCGGGACGATAAACCGGCAGCGGCGCGACCTCATCCAGCGTCGGCGTCTCAGCCAGTTTTTCGACGGCCCTGAGCAGCAGCCTGCGGATGTCGGTCCGCGCCAGGGCGGAGATGGACATGATCTCATGGCCGCGTTTTTCGAGCTCGGCTTTGATCTCCGGCCAACGCGCCCGGACTTCGGGCTGGTCGATTTTATTCAGGGCGATGATCTGGGGTTTCTCACCCAGCCTGGGGTCGAAGAGCGCCAGTTCGCTGTTGATCTGGCTGAAATCGGCCAGCGGGTCGGCGGAGAGACCGTCCAGCAGGTGGACGAGGACGCGCGTGCGCTGGATGTGGCGCAGGAAATCGTGTCCCAGCCCGGCGCCCTGGCTGGCGCCTTCGATCAGGCCGGGGATGTCGGCCAGCACGACGCTGGTATATTCGTCAATCTGCGCTACGCCGAGGTTGGGTTCAAGCGTGGTAAAGGGGTAGGGCGCGATCTTGGGCTGGGCGTTGGTCAGCGCCGAGAGCAGCGTGGATTTGCCCGCGTTGGGCACGCCGATCAGGCCGATGTCGGCAATCAGTTTCAGTTCCAGGCGCAGGGTCTTCTCCTCGCCCGGCTCGCCCTTTTCGGCAGTGCGCGGCGTCTGGTGGCGGGGCGACTTGAAATGCGTGTTGCCGCGTCCGCCGCGCCCGCCCTTGCAGATCCGCAGTCGCTGGCCGTCTTCGGTCAGGTCGCCGATGATCTCGCCCGTCTCGGCGTCGTAGATGACGGTGCCGGGCGGGACGTAGACAACCAGATCCTGGCCTGATCTGCCGTAACGGTTGTTCCTGCCGCCGGGTTTGCCATTATCGGCGATGAAGCGCGCCTTGTGGCGGAACGACGAGAGCGTGTTGAGCGTGGACTTGACCTCGAAAATGACGTCGCCGCCCTTGCCGCCGTCGCCGCCATCCGGCCCGCCGCGCGGGATGTATTTCTCGCGCCGAAAATGGACGATGCCGTCGCCGCCTCTGCCGGAGCGGACGTAGATTTCAACTTGGTCTATGAACATAATTTGTTGGTTCGTTGTGAGTCGTTAGTAGAGCGGGGTATTTTATCACCTTTTTGCCATTGTACCAGTTTGGCCAGTGATCGAGAACTTCGCACCCTTCAACCCAAAAAGTTCTATTTCCATTTTGCCCTCCGCAAAAAAAAGGAGCCGAATGAATTGTATCATCCGGCTCCCTGATTTTATCTAAAATTCCTTACCGCACCAATCTCCACGCCGCGGGCAGCGCCAGCGCGGCCAGGATCAATTTGATCGTGTCGCCGATCAGGAAGGGCAGCACGCCCAGCGTCAGGGCTTTTTCAAAACCGAACAGGATCGCCAGCCAGCCCGCGCCGGCGAGGTAGATGACCAGTGTCCCGGCCAAAAACGGGACCAGCGAGGTGCGCACGCTGCGCTCCAGGCCCCGTTCTGCCAGCTTCCCGACGAGGTACGCGGCCATCACGAAGCCGGCCAGGTATCCCAGCGTTGGCCCGGAGAGATACGCCAACCCGGACGCGCCGCCCGCGAAGAAGGGCAGGCCGAGCGCGCCGAGCGCGGTGTACAAGACCAACGAGGCCCCGCCGCGTTTCGATCCCAATGCCGCGCCGACCAGCAGTACGGCGAAGGTTTGCCCGGTCAAGGGGACAGGGGTGAAGGGCAGCGGGATTTTCACCTGCGCCAGCGCGGCCACCGACAGCGCGCCGCCGGTGATCAGAAGCAGGTCGCGCAGCCAACCGGCCGTGCGTGGAAAGTAACGGGTGGACAGGGTGGGGGCGAGCGTGGTCATTTGAGAAACTCCTTGAGAACAGGCATTGGGGACGGATACCCGTCCCTGATTTTGGTAAACCCCAAGATGTCATTCTCGTTACTATAC
This sequence comes from Chloroflexota bacterium, assembly GCA_013152325.1. Taxonomy (GTDB): domain Bacteria; phylum Chloroflexota; class Anaerolineae; order Anaerolineales; family Villigracilaceae; genus Desulfolinea. The sequence goes on along the minus strand of JAADGN010000024.1, from coordinate 51,695 downwards.
TTCCACCATCGTCACGGCGGCGACGGATTATGCCCCGGCCTGCGAATGATCGCGCCCTGGCAGGCGAAGGGAGTTTTTGCGGTGTTTTTCCGGACGGAACGGGGACAGACGAGAATCAGACGACCTTGCCTCGTACCGCATGATGCCCTACAATCTTCCCATGCCCAGACACCCGCAGTACAAAATCATCATCGTCGGCTCCGGCCCGGCGGGACTCTCGACCGCGCTGCATCTGGCGCGCATCGCTCCCGACCTCGTGCCGGGCATCCTCATCTTGGAGAAGTCCCGCCACCCGCGCATCAAGCTCTGCGCCGGGGGTCTGCTGCCGGATGGCGAGGCGATTTTGCAACACCTCGGCCTGGACGTGGCATCCCTGCCCAGCGTGGACGTGGACAGCGCACATTTCGATTTCGCCGGACGCGGGCTGAGCGCCCGCCTGCTGCGCGGGATGCGCGTCTTCCGCGTCATCCGCCGGGACGAGTTCGACGCCTGGTTGGCGAAAGAAGCAGCGAGCAGAGGCATGGAGATCAGGGAGGGGGTGACCGTTCGGGGCGTGCAGCCCGGCGCAGACAGCGTGACAGTCGTCACCGACCAGGGCGAATTCCGCGCGCAGGCCGTGGTCGGCGCGGACGGCTCGAACAGCGTCGTCCGCCGCGCGATTGCCGGCGGGGGGAGCGGTCACGTCGCGCGGGCGCTGGAGATCGTCCTCCCTGTCGCGGCGAGCGAACGCAGGGCAGGCGGCAATCCCCCGGCAAACGAACAGATGCCCTCGTCAGGCTTAGACCCTCATGATGCGAACGACGCCTACTTCGACTTCATCCCCCTGCCGCAGGGCATCTCCGGCTACGTGTGGGACTTCCCCACCCAGATACAGGGCGCGCCAACGCGCTGCTGGGGTATCTACGACAGCAACATCCTGCCGCGGCCGGGACGCGCGCCGCTGCGCCGCGCGCTGGCAGACGAGATGCAGCGGCACGGCTACAACCTGGATGACTACGACCTGAAGGGACATCCCATCCGCTGGTTCACGCCCAAAAACACACTGGCCGCGCCGCGCGTCCTGCTGGTCGGCGACGCGGCGGGAGTCGACGCGCTGCTCGGCGAGGGCATCAGTTTCGCCCTCGGCTACGGGACGCTGGCCGCGCAAGCCATCCGCGATGCCTTCCGGCAAAACGATTTCAGTTTCAGCGACTACGCGGCGCGCGTCCGGCGCAGTCCGCTGGGGCGGGCCCTCCGGCGGCGGACGCTGCTCGCCAGGATCATCTATCGTCTCGACAGGCCCTTCATGCAGCGCATCGTCTGGCAGCGGCTGGGGTGGCTGGTCCGCCTGCTCGCGGTCGTGTCGGTGACAGGTTGGGGAAGAAGGCAAGTAAAGCAAAGAGCCAGGCGCTTTTGAACTACCCGGCTCTCGCTACGTCCCTCTCTTCACGTCCCGCAAAAACTCCGGCGTATTCAACCCCCGCTCCAACAAATAAGTCAAATAATATTGCATCAAATTCTCGACTTCGTCACGCAATTTCGGATCGGGTTGGGCGCGGCGCGCCTTGTCGTAAGAACTGCGCTGAAAATGACGCATGTACTTCAGCACGTCCACCGCAACGGGACGCGTCCCCGGCAAATCGCCCCCGCACTGCGGACAAAGCGCTCCCCCCCGGACTGCCGAGAAGAACTGGTCTTCGGCGAGGATCCCCGCGCCGCAGCCGACGCACGCGAACAACTGCGGGCGAAAGCCCAGATGATCCAGCAAGCGCATTTCATAATAACGCACGACCAGCCAGGGGTCATCGCCGCGGCCCAGGCGGGAGAGACTCCCGGTCAGCAAACGAAAGAGGGCCGAATTCGATTCCTCTTCGTCGTAGGTGAAGCGGTCGAGCAATTCGACCACGTACGAGGCGTAACCCGTCAGCACCAGGTCTTCGCGCAGGGGGAGATAGGCGTCAATCGTCTCCGCCTGGGTGACGATGAACAGGCCGCGGCCGCGCGCCAGTTGCAGCATGACGCGGGTAAACGGCTCTATATGTCCCGCCTTGCGCGAACGAGGTTTGCGCGCCCCCTTGGCAATCGCCCGGATCTTGCCGCGCCGGCGCGTGTACAGCGCCAGGATGCGGTCGGCCTCGCCCCAGTCATGGTGGCGCAGGACGACGGCTTCAGCGCGGAAGGAGCGGGGAGGTTTCGGCATAACCCGTTACGTGCCCCGCACTTGGTAAATGCGCGGCACGCTTTTCACGCTTCCAAATCCTGCGGCCCAAACGCGCCCGGCAGCAACTCGCCGACGGTGGTCTCCTCAACCAAGCGCCCCTCGCCATCGGCAACCAGGACGACCGTTCCCAGCCCAAACTCGGAAAGCACCTGGCGGCAACTGCCGCACGGCGAGCCGCCATTATCGGTCACGACGGCAATGACCTCGAACTCGTGTTCCCCTTCCGAGACAGCCTTGAAGACCGCCACACGCTCGGCGCACATACTGGTGGGATAGGCCGCGTTCTCCACGTTGACGCCGGTATAGATGCGCCCGCTGGCGCCTTGCAGCGCCGCGCCAACGGGGTATCCCGAATACGGCGCGTAGGCGCGCTTGCGGGCATCATTCGCCAGATCGATAAGCGCCTGACTCGTTTCGTTCGTCAGTCTCGTCATGGGATTCGTTCTCCTCGAAGTCCGGTGGAATGCGCCGGACGCGCACGCGGCGGATGCGTCGGCCGATGACCTGTTCAATGGTCAGAAGCAGGCCGCTCGTCCGAACTGTTTCGCCCCCCTGCGGGACGCGTCCCAACTGTTCGTACAGGAATCCGGCCAGGGTGTCCGCATCGACGTCCGGCAGTGACGTCCCCACCACGTCGCTGAAATCGTCCAGGTCGATTCGCCCATGGAAGATGTACTCATCCGGCCCAGCGGCCTGATACAACAACTCTTCGCTGCCGTCGTACTCGTCCTGTATCTCGCCGATGATCTCCTCGATGATGTCTTCCAGCGTGACCACGCCGGAGACGCCGCCGTACTCATCGACGACAATCGCCATGTGGATGCGCCGCGCCTGCATCTCGGCCAGCAATTCGTCCGCCTTTTTGGTCTCGGGCACGAAGTAGGCCGGGCGCAGCAAGTTTTGCAGGACGAATTTTTCGCCTTGCTCGCCAAGCGTGCGCAGCAGGTCTTTGGCATACAACAGGCCGAGGACATTGTCAATGGTCGAACCATAGACCGGCAAGCGCGAATAGCCGGATTCGAGAAAAGCCTGCACGGCTTCCGAAAAGGATGTGTTCTCCTCCAGCGCCAACACATCGATACGCGGCACCATGATCTCACGCGCCAGTGTTTCGCCAAACTGGAATATCGAGTAGATCATCTGGCGTTCTTCACGCTCCAGGCCGCCTTCTTCTTCGTCCGTCTCAACCCAGGTTTTGAGTTCGTCTTCCGTCATCCGCACCAAATTGTGCGGCTCGTGTTCCGGGCGCAGCAATAAAAGCGGCAGCACGACCAGCGGCGTGAAGATGACCAGCAAAATACGCCCAAAGAATCCCAGCCGCAGCGCCCAATCTTCCGCACTGGAGAGCGCTTTGGACTCCACGGCAAATTCCGTCATCAGCATCAGCAGGGTTAACGCCAGCAGGCCGAGCAATTGAAGCAGCCAGCCCGACTGAAATGCGCCCGCCCACGTTTGCAGCAAATAGAAGGCCAGCACGGCCAGGCCAAAGCGCACCAGGGTTTGGCTCAAGCGCAAGACGGCGCGCAAGCGCGGATTCTCGATCAGCGCCAGGGCGCGCTCCACAGCGGCCGGATGCTGCTCACGCCGGGCAGCCAGCCGCAATGGACGAGCGTTGAACAAGCTGACGCGCGTCGCGGCGATGAGCAGGTCAAAAATGAGCAAGACAACGATGGACAGAAGACCCCATTCAGTCGCTATCACGTTTCTCCATTTCCCGACTTCTCAGCCAGAGATAAACGATGCTAGAGCTTTTTTCTCCATTCATCCCTGTTTATCCTCGGTTCAATTTTCGGATCGCCCGCGCCGGCACGCCGACAACGAGCGTATCAGGTTTGACATCTTTGGTCACGACCGCGCCCGCGCCGGTACGCGCCCGGTCGCCGATTTTGAGCGGGGCCACCAGCATGGTATCACTGCCGATGAAAACGCCTTCGCCGATCTCGGTGGGATATTTATGCTCCCCATCATAATTGCAGGTGATCGTCCCCGCGCCGATATTGGTCTCCGCGCCGATGGTCGCGTCGCCGATGTAGGAGAAATGCCCCATCTTGACTCCCGGCCCCAAAGTCGAATTTTTCACTTCGCCAAAATTGCCCATGTGGACGCCGCTCATCAGGTGCGCCCCCTCGCGCAAATGCACAAACGGCCCCATTTCCACATCGTTTTCTATCAGCGCCCTTTCCAGCACCGAGGCCAGGATCGTGCAGCCATTTCCAATCGTCGTGTCGCGGATGATCGTATTCGGACCGATTTCACATCGCGCGCCAATCTGCGTTCCACCCTGCAAAACCGTGCCCGGCCAGATGACGGTATCCCGTCCGACCGTCACGCCCATTTCGATATAAGTGGACTGCGGATCGACGATGGTCACGCCGGAGAGCATATGCGCCCGATTCACACGCCGACGCATGCCTGCTTCCGCTTCGGAGAGATGGACGCGGGTATTGACTCCCACCGCCTCGGCGGGATCGCCCAGCGTCAACGCTTGGACGACCATCCCCTCATCCACCGCCAGACCGACCGTGTCGGTCAGGTAATACTCGCCCTTCGGCGAAAGCGGGACACGTTCGAGCGCATCCCAAAGCCACCCGGCGTCGAAACAATAGGCCCCGACATTGAGTTCCCTGATCGCCAGTTGTTCCGGCGTCGCCTGCGCTTCCTCGACGATAGCCTGCACCGTGCCATCCGCGCCGCGCACCACACGTCCAAAGCCGCGCGGATCATCAGCCAGGACGGTCAGCATGGTGATGGGGCCAGTATTGGATTCCTGGGTCTCGACCAGTCGGCGCAGCGTTTCGGGAGTGAGCAACGGCATGTCGGCGCTGGTGACCAGCACCAAGTCCGTTTGGCCGCGCAGCGCGGATTCGGCCTGCTGCACGGCATGTCCCGTCCCCAGGCGCTCGGCCTGGGTCACGAAGCGCGCCGCGTCCCCCACCGCCTGACGCACCTGCTGCGCGCCGTGTCCGATCACGACGACGGGCTGCCCATCCGTCACGTCTTTCACAGCCTGCAGCGCGTGCCAGATCATCGGCCTGCCGCAAACGGGATGCAGCACCTTCGGCAAATCAGACTTCATGCGTGTGCCCTGCCCGGCGGCCAGGATGACAGATATTGTTTTCATGCACACTCCTCATAACAAAAAACAAGCCTTGCGCTGCCTGCGGGGCGGCGCAGAGCCTGTTTAATTGAGAGAAAAAGCCCCGCATTGGCGGGTTTTACGAACATCACTAACGCAGAAAAAAAGACAGGGGCGCCTGGATTCGAACCAAGATCCACGGCTCCAAAGGCCGGTGTGCTGCCGTTGCACCACGCCCCTTTGAACGCCCTTCCGGGCGGGCAAAATTGTATCACATTAACACTCAAACGCCAGAACGCAAATGTAATTCAGGCCTCGTTTTCATCCGGCGTGAGGCCCAACTGTCGAGCCTGCTCGTAAGAAAGTTTGTCGGGGTCCAATGGTATGACACCCTGTTTCTCGACCGCATCCTGCCAAAAAGACTCCACTTCCTCCGGCTTCAACTTCTTCTTTTTGGTTTGCTTGAAGATGTCGTCCAATTCCTTCGACGAGACGTCATCCTCGATATGCGCTTCCTCTTCGACCACAGGCTGCTCAGGCTCGTCATCGGCGACAAACGGACGGGCGATGCCCACCGCGCGCAACACACGCTCAACTTCATTTTGCAGGATCAGCAACGCGTCGATGACCTTCAAGACCTTCTTGCGCTCGGTGATCCGTTCTCCGGCCACGAACAAGGCATGGGCCGCGTTGACCGGAACGAGGATCACGTCCTGGTCGCCGCCCCGAAAGATGTGGAAACTGGACGGGATTTCCTGATGGATGAAACGCGAGACTTTCTGCCCCGCGCTGTAGATCGCCATCAACGCCGAAAGCAGGGAGACCTCCAGGCTGCTGTCTGTCAGGTCGCCGGCGCGCACCAGAACACGCCCACGATCAGAGACCAAAAAGACAGCCTGCGCGCCCACATCCTTGCGGAACCTGGACAACAAGCCCGACAGCGTTTTGCGATGCTCGACCTGTTCACTATCTCCCTCCGGCGGCAAAATCGTTCGCTGCAAGCCCAGTCCGCGTTCCACGGCATCCAGAAAATCCGCCAGCGGAACCGGCTTCTCGAAGAAGGCGAAAGCGCCGGCTTCAACCATCTCCTTGCGCGATTTTTTGTCCGTCAGGCCGGTGATCAAGATCACCTTGGTATCCGCATGACGCGCGGTAATCTTTTCCATCAGTTCGAGGCCAGACATGCCCGGCAAACGGTAGTCCACAACCAGCAAATCGATCTTGTGGCGCGAGGCTTCCAACAGCGCCTCTTCACCGGAAGGCGTTTCGATGATCGTCAGCTCATGTCCAAGCGTATCCAGCGATGAGTGGAGCAGGCGGATGACGTTTCGATGGTCGTCAACTAACAAAATACGAGGAGCGGTCATAAACAAGTCCTGTTTCAGAATGTATGCATTATAGCAAAAAAAATCGCTCCGCGGCTACCCCCCGGATGGCATTACCAAAATCGGCGCGCCGTACAAGCCGGGGCCAATTCCATCCAGCACAGCCGTGTACGGAAATTCCAAATTGCGGTAGGCTTCGAAAACCGCATCGGAAAAGAGGGGAATGGCCGGCAAATCGTCATTCAGCAAGGCTTGTATCTCCATCGCCTGCGCACGGGCGCGCGCCATATCTGTCTCGGCCAAAAAGGCATCGCACCTGGTTTCAAGAGTCCCGTTCACATAATGATAGGGATTGCCGTTTGTCTGATCAAAGAAGGTACACAGGTAGTCAGGATAGAGGCCGAGACTCCAGCCAAGGATCGCCATATCGTAGGCCCCCACCCCGTAGACAGCAAAGAAGAGGTCGTCATTCGTGACCAACTCCATCGTCAACGGGATGCCCAGGAAACGGACAACCTCATCAACGTACGCGGCTGCCGCGGCGCGAGACGGATCGGACGCAGCATCCGGCGCAAGCAGCACCAACGCGGGGAAATCCGTCCCGTCGGGCGTCTTCAGCCCCCGACCGACCACCCCTTGCGCCGGTTCCACATCCCAAACGTACCCGGCCTCCTTCAGGATGCGCACCGACTCGGACAAGCGCACCTGGGCATCCAATCCCTGGCACGGCAGCGACGCATCCGCGTTGTACCACGAATTGTTCTCCGGCAAGACCCACGAATAGGCTGGCTGCACTTTTCCCCGAAGCACTGTCCGGGCAAGAAACTCTGCATCGATGGCACAGGCTATCGCCTGACGCAGCGCCCGGTCAGCGAGGTGGGGCCGGGCATGATTGAACGCCAGATAGCGGATATCGCTGCGCCGGTTTTGGATGATCGTGATCTCAGGATTGGAGGACAACTGCGCGACCGCATCCTGTGACAGACCGGCAGGCGTAAGAATAAAATCCACTTCATTGTCGAGCAAGGCCTGGACTGCGTCTTGCGGGGCATAAACCGTGTAGCGGACACGGTCGAAAGATGGCTGGTCAAACGGATACCCCGAACCGCCGACATTCTCGGTAAACGCCCCCGCTTCCCGTTGACCCGGCAGCCATGCGCCCAGGGTGGGTTCACCCTCATTGTCCAACTGATACAGTGCGGCGCGCGCCTCGGCCAATTTGATGCGCTCGTTGTTTTGGGCAACGCTCAATTTGGCCTTCAGCGAGTCCATCCTGGACTGCCTGTCTTGCAGCATACTATTCTGGGCGCGGTACTCATCACTCTTCGGCTCCAGGTACGCAAGGCTGGACGTAAGACTGTCCACCTCGCTTTGCAAGGCGGCAATCTGAGATTCGAAATCCGCGATCTCGGCCTGCTCATCCGCCGAAGGCAGCAACGCCGCCGCGCCCGCGATCTTCGCTTCCCAGTAAGTCTCGCTGACGATCACCCCCAGCAACGCGCCATACTGCCAGGCAGCCAAACCGGGCGTCTGCCTGAAGTAATACTTGACCGTCTGCGCATCCAACGCCTCGACATGATCCAGGAAATCGGGGTTGTAGTAATCCCTCCAGTTCAAGCCCAGGCGGAAGGTCAAGGCGGTGTTGACGGTGAAGGCCACGTCCGCGGCGGTCAGATCGCCCCCGTCCGACCACGTCAGGCCGGGAAGCAGGCTGACCGTCGCGGTGACGAATTTGCCCTCCTGCACGAATTCCGAGGGAAAGCCATCCGCAATGACGGGCGTAAGCTCGTACCGCTGTTCGGAGAGACCGTACAGCCTCGGCCAGTAGGCTCCCTGAACGGCGTAATTCTCGTATGACGCGCCAGTCTCGTCAAAGAGCGCCCAGACGTTAGCGGTAGTTACGTCTGACAGGATGGCGTAGCGAAGCAGCGGCCTGACAAGATCCGCGGGCGCAGCCGTGGGGGTTTTCGTGGGGGTCTCCGTCGCCGCAGGAGGCGTGACCGGGGCCGGGCTTTGCGTCCCGCAAGCGGTCAGGAGAAAACTGCCGGCAAACAGTATGAAAACGATTTTTTCGAGAAATGATTTCACACAGAACCTCTAAGAAGAAGGGCCCCTGATTCGCAAGTGCAACGGGTTTTGGAAATCCGCTGCACTTGTCCATGTCACCGTCTTGAATCAGGGCCTGATCTCAAACACTTCGCCCGCGCTCGTGCCCTGTACCTCGGGGAAATAGGCCTGCCAGGCATGGGCCGGCAGAACGCGATACTCGCCCGCCTGCAAAGGAATGAGCGTGTAGGTCAACACATACGTTCCGGCGGGCAAATAATCCGCCGCCCACAGGATGTGATCGTCGGAAATTTGCGGAGCACCAAACAGCCACCAACCCCAGCCTCGCGCGAACGGGTCGTCAGGAGCGTAGACAGAGACATCGGTCGCATCCACGCCCTGCTGGCTGGTCTTGAGCGTCTGGTCGAGGATCTCGCTGCCGGACGGGATGTAATCCTCGAGCATCACATAGTACGAATCGTGCGGCAAGGTCAGGGTCAGACGAACGGTCAGGCGAGCGTCCGCAGCGAGGCGAATATCCTGCACCGGCGCGCAATCGGCGTCACAGTCCGCGGGAAGATACTCGCGGCTGACCGTCATGCCCTGATCGAGGGGCTGCGCCAACTCGGCAGGCTGCTCCACGGACAACGCGGCGCGGTAATACAGATTCCCGATCCCGGCCTGGCGGCTGACCGTCAGCGCGTTGGGTACAGCCAGGAAGAGACTGTCCAGCGGCGTGCTGGTCGTGACCGGCGTCAAGGTCTGCGGGCCGCTGGCCTGACCTTCGGCCAGGGCAGCGCCGTTCAACGCGGCCGAGAAAGCGAAGTCGGCGTTCAATTCGCCGGCGCCCTTCATCGCCTCGGTCAGCGAGAGCAGCACCCAGGCGCTTTCGTAGGTCGAGCCCCACAACCCGCGTGCGTCGCGCTGGCTGGCCAGGTAACGCACCGCGTCGCCCAAGAGGGGATTGGCCGGGTCGCGCTGTGCCAGGGCATAGACGACCACCGCGCTGGTATAACGCGGCGTACCGGGATTTTGCCAGGTTCCAGATTCGCTTTCCCAGTGCGCGCCGCTGGCCGAGCGGATGGCGGAACTTTCAAGATTGGAGAGCAGATCGCGGGCGCGTTCGTCGCCAGGCGAGCGACTCTCCAGCGTCAACGCCAACAGCGCCTGCGCCCACGGGCTGAGCTGGTCACGCCCGTCATAGAGCGCGGCTACCGCCTGCGTCTCCGCGCCGCCCGCCATCTGCAACACATATTCGATGAAGGCCAGCCGATCCATCTGCCAAGTCTCCAGGGTCTCGTCTTCCAAATAAGGACGGGCGGCGATCAGGTAATCGCGAGCAGACTGGATGACATCCTCGTCCACGGTGATGCCTGCGACCTGCGCCCGCCACAGGCCGAACAGGACATAGGTAGAAATATAGGGATGGCTTTCCCCGTTCAGCCACCACCCCCAGCCGCCGTCCTCGTTCTGGCGGCCCACCAAACGACGGATGCTTTCATCCAGCGAACCTTCCAGGCGCGCCTGCAGTTCAGGCGCGTCCAGTCCCGCAGCTTGCAGCGCGCGGTACGTTTCGAGATTCGGCAGGAGGTAGGACAGAATGGCCTCGCTGCTGCCCGTGTAGGCGGGAACCGGCATGGCATCCAATCCGTCCAGGATGGCCGCCGCCAGCGAGGGCGACAATTCGACGTCCAATTTGCCGCCGGTCGGGAGGAACGACCGCGGCAAGCTGATGACCTCCAGCCGCGAACCGGCCTCCCGCAGGACGCCCGCGGTCACAAAGGTCTGCGGGGCGGTATAGTGCAAAATGGGCAGCGAACCCCAAACGGGGCGCGTGACATCCTGGTAATTCCCAAGCTGCGCCGAGAAGAGCAGTTCAGCCGTATCCGCATCCTGCGCCGTGCCCCACCAGGAAACACGCACGCGCCCGCCCGCCGGAATGCTCACATCCTGCGTGAGCTGCGCCGGGTCGTCCAGCAAAAAGCCAATCGCCTGCAGGGCAATCGTGCCCTGCACATCGTCGGCTGTGTTGTTGTGGAGGATGGCCGCCATCTCAACGTGGTCGCCCACGACCAGGAAACGCGGCGTAACGGGGCGCACGAGCACGTCCTTGGTGCTGACAACCTGGGCCTCGGCCTGCCCTACACGCGTATCCGCCGTCAGGCCGCGCACGTCCACCTGCCAGGTGGTCAGGTTGTCGGGCAGAGTCACCGTCACCTGGGCCAGGCCGGCCGCATCGGTGACGATGGTCGCGTTCCAGTAGGCGGTATCGGGGAAGTTATCACGCACAACCAGTGCGCTGCCGTCGCCGCCGCCGCCACCACCGCCGAGCCCGCCGGGCATAAAGACGCCATAGATACTTTCGGCAGCCAGCGAAAGCGATGTGCGGACGCCGATCGGCTGCTCGCCGTAGAACGCAGGCACAATATCCGGCGCGTTGGGGTCAGCCAGCGCCAGCGCGGCCAGGTCTACAACCGAGAGCGAGAACTCGCCCTGCACCGGATTGCCGCGCACATCGGTGACCCGGACGCCAAACGTGACCTCGCCGCCCGGCTGACTGCGCGTCGGCTGGGAGGTCAGGGTGACGTTCAGGATCTGCGATTCGGGTTCGACATCCAGCGCGACGTACCCGACCCGGAACTGCTGCTCCCCCAAAAGCACCGCCGAGACGTAGACGTTCGGCGCATCCTCGGCATCCAGCGGCAGAGAAAACGTGCTGCCGCCCGCCGCCATCTGGATGATCCGCGAGCTGTGGACAGTGCCGCGCTCGACCGTAACCAGCGCCTGGGTCTCCTCGCCAAGCGGATTCGGAATGAAGATCTGCGCGGTGTCGCCGGGGCGATAGGCATCCCGGTCAGCGGTCAGTTCCAGGTGATTATCCGGCAAATTGGGCCAGATGGCCTGTTCCGCGCCGCCCACCCAGAGCATGATCTGGCTTCGGGCGACCCCGTCCCCCACGTCAAGCACGTAGGTTCCGGGCTGCGGCGGCGTGAATGCCAGGCGCGCCAACCCGTCCGGGCCGGTGACAAAGTCGGTGCTGCTGACCGGCGTATAGACAGGTGTGAACGTCGGGGAGCCGTAGGGATCGACGGGATCCTGCCGCTGCCAGGTAACCTGCTGAAAATCGGCGTGCAGGCTGCGGGTCGCGGACGGAGCGCCCGCCCAGTCCACGGTGCGCACGTCGAAGCCGACCTCCGTCCCCGCCTGTCCGATCCACACATCGGGACGTAGTCCAATATAAAAATCCGACGGATGACGCAACGCCGTCGCGCGCGCGCTGACCTGCTGTCCGCTTTCATCCTGGGCGGTGACTTCCAACGTCAGGTTGCGGAGGCCCTCCCCAAGCGACAAATCGGACAGGCTCAGAACCAACGCGCCGTCGGCGTCCGTGACAGCATCGCCTTCCGCGACGGGTTCGCCAAAATAGCCAAAGTCGTCAGAATATCCAGCCAGCCAGCCGAGGGACAGCTCGCCGACACGATAATTCGGCAGGCGGAAATAACCGGAACGGTCGTACAGCGCCCAATGCACGGGCAGGTCGCCGGCAGGCGCGTCGAAGAAATAGCGCGCCGAGACGAGCGCGGTCAACGACTGGCCGCTTTTAATTTCATCGGGCGTCATCTGCACGGACAGGTTGATCTCCGGCTTGCGATAGTCGGCGACCTGGAAGGATGTGTAGAAATCCAGGTCATCGTTACGGAAAGTGTAGTAGCCTGTGCGGGCATCCTCGGGGAGCGTGAAGGAGCCGTGCACTGTGCCATACGCGGAGAGCGGCAGATCGAAGGTTTGCACATCCTCCCCCCAACCATTGGAGACGACAAGCGGCAAACTGCTCAGGCCGGAATCGCCATAACGCCCGTCATATGCCTGACGCACCACCGCGCGGAAGTAGACCGTCTGGCCGGGACGATAGATCGGGCGGTCGGTGTACAGGTAGACGGCGGTGTGCGGCGCGCGGCGGTCCATCGCAATGTCAAACCGCCAGGGGGAAATACCCTGATCCCAGGAAGAGACCGCCAGCGCAAAGCCATCTTCGCCGGGCTGACCGATGACAGCGTAACAGGTGCGATAGGGGTCTTCCTGGGTCGGGATGGAGCCATACCAGACCCCGTCAGAATCCGTCTGACCAATCGTCAGCAGGATGCCATCCTCGTCATAGATGTAGACCGGGGTGTCAGCCAGCGGCGCATTCGTGCGCAGGTCCGTGGCCCAAACCAGCGCATCGGTAGCGCTGGTTTTGAAAACCAGGTTGTAATTACTGGCGATCAGAAAAACCGGAAGGGTTTCTCTATCCGCGTCAGGCGACTGCGCCTGGAAATAATAGACGCCCGGCGCAAGCGCTTCCCCGGCAACTGTCAAGCGCAACGGGACGGCCTCGTTCTTGTTGCGCGTCAGAGACAACGTCTGCCGCCACTGCGTCACTTCAGGCGGCGCGTAATTCCGGCGCTCATCGTATCCATCCGGGCCAAGCAGCCGGAACAAATCCGCGAGCGGCATCTCCCCCAGCGCCATATCCACGGTGGAGACGTTGGTCGCCTGGACGTAGAAAGACGGCTGGTCGGATCGGGTGAAGAAGACGTCCGTGCCCAAATAAGGGAAGAGCAGTTGGGGCGTCGCGGGCGGCGTGCTGAAGTGAAGCGTAAAGGGCGCGCCCAGCGCCTCTCCCCAGGCATCCTTCAGGGCAGATGAGATGGTCAGGGTATATTGTGTCTCCGGCGCATAGTCGCCGTAGGCATAAAGTACGGTTTCGTCCACGCTGGTCTGGAAATTAGACACCGAGGGACTGACCGTCACAAAGTCATCCACGTTCGTGTCATCCACAGGCGCGCTGAAAACGATCTTCGCGCTGCCATATTCTTTCTTGGTGCCGCCCTCGGTCGGCGTTGTGCCACTGACAACAAAGTCGGGGAACGTGCGCATGACCACGCGGACAGCGCCGCCAAGCGATGTACCGCCAAGCGCCTGAGCCTGTCCGCTCAAGGCGAGGGTATAGTCGGTATCACGAGAGAGCAGGTTGGAAGGCTGGAAGGTGAACGCTGTACGGTCGTCGCTCCAGGAAAACGTCCCCGCGACCGCGCCATCCGGGCCGGAAAAAGCAAAGTTCGATTCCACACTGGCCGCATCCATCGGCTGATTGAACGTAAAAGTGACCTCGCCATCCAGCGGCAGAGGCTGCTCGCTGGAGGGTTCCGTCGAGACCAGACGCGGCACGGCGGTGGTGAACATCCAGGCGGCAACAGCACCCGGATTCTGATCGAGCGGCGCGCCCGCCGTGCTGACCAGGTCTTCGTTCAAAATCGCCATGTACGTCACGCCGCCCGCCAGCCCGGGATCGGGATAAAAAATGTACGTGCTGGTATTGAGCCACTCGCCGCGTCCCTGCGCCGCGGGTTTGAGCGTGAACGCCGCCGGCTGAGACGACGAGTCCGCGCCCAGGGGGACCACCGGCTGATTGAAGGACACCGCAACCGCCGAATTGGTCGTCACGTCGCCTGCTCCGGCAACAGGCAAAAACTGGGTCGAGCGCAGATAGTCGGCTGTGGTGTAGGTCACCGTGACCGGCTGTTGGAATGCCAATCCGTTGGCGGCGCGCGCCGCCACGCTCAGACTCAGGGTCAGGCTGGACGCCGTTTCGAAGGGCTGGTCCGGCGTGAACGTGACGGTCGCGTCATCGAGCCAGTCGAACCGGCCGGAGGTATCCGGCTGCACGCCAAATGCGGACTCGACCGAAGCGCGGTCCATCGGCTGGTTGAAATACAGGGTGATGGCGGCTTGCCGCGGAATCTGGCTTCCGTTCGGCGGATTCGTCTCGACCAACACAGGCGGCAGCGGCTGCGCGGGAGCAGCCGCGGTCGGCGTGGCAGCAGGCTGGGTCGGCTTTCCGGACAACGAGCAGGCGGAAAGAATTAACGAAATGATGATGAAAACGTAAATTGGTGACAGTAACAAACGGGTTTTATTCATGCGTCCCTCTCAACGAAGTGGGCGACCAGAATGATACTGTCATTATACTCTGGGAAGGCTTCACTTACCCCCGAAAACACAGCCGGGTGTACTTACGGGTGAGCTTACGGCTTTCCTTTTCCTTGAAACCCTGCCCTGTACCCTAAAACAGCGGTCGCGGCATTCCCACTTCATTCAAACGGACTTCGCGCGGATCCTCCGGCCAGATCCCGGCAATCTGCGTGCCGCACTGCGGACAAGTTCCATCGCCGGTGATGCGATAATCCATAATGATGTAGCCAACACGCCGGATGAGCGCCGCGTTGCAGTGCGGACAGTGCGTCTCCTCATACTCCCCGGCGCGCCCCGCAACATTCCCGACGTAGACATGGCGCAGCCCGGCCTCGCGGCCGATGTCGGCCGCGCGCAGCAACGTGCGGACGGGGGTATTCTCCGCGTCGGTCATCTTGTAGTCCCTGTGGAAAGCCGTCACGTGCCAGGGAATGTCCGGCGAGACTCCGGCCAGGAAGCGCGCCGCTTCCCACAACTCCGCGTTGGAATCGTTGAACCCCGGTACGACCAGCGTCACGGCCTCCACCCACAGCCCCATCTCGTACGCCTGCCGGATGGTATCCAGCGTATTTTGCAGCACGCCGCCCAGCTGACGGTAATTCTTGTCTTGCATGGATTTCAAGTCGATTTTGTAACCGTCCAAATACGGGCGCAGGTACTCCAGCGCCTCCGGCGTAGCATTGCCGTTCGAGATATACACGCATTTCAGACCGGCTTCCTTGGCTTTTTTGAAGATCCCCACCGCCCATTCGGTCGTGATGAGCGGCTCATTGTAGGAGGAGGCCACGATCCTGGAGTTCGTCTTGCGGGCCAGGGCAAGCACCTGCTCCGGCGTGATCTCGCGCACCAGCCGGAGGGCCACATCCGCAGCCGGATCGCGCAGCGCCTGCGAGGTCAGCCAGTTCTGGCAATAATCGCAGTGGAAGTCGCAGCCCAGCATCCCGAAGGTCAGCGCGTTGGCGCCAGGCAGCACGTGATAGAAGGGCTTCTTCTCAATCGGGTCGGCTTGCAGCGCGGCCACATAGCCCCACGGCACACGCAGTACCCCGCCCTCGTTGAAACGCACCTGGCAAATACCGCGCCGTCCATCACGGATCAGGCAGCGATGGCCGCAAGCGGTACAGCGCAGCGCGTTATCCGGCAGCGATTCGTAGAGCTCCCCTTCGATGGTCAAAGAATCCAAGACATCAGCCAATTTTGTCATTTGTACTCCTGCCAACCTTCAACCTTTTAAAGTTGCAACTTGTCAACCAGGCAGCCTTCACCCTATAATACTCGCATGCTAACCGTTGTCATCCAGGCCGGAGGCGAATCCCACCGCATGGGGCAGGACAAGGCCCTGATGCCCTTTTTGGGACGTCCGCTCATCCAGCGGATGGTGGAACGTCTCGCACCGATTGCCGACGAACTGCTGGTCACGACCAACCGGCCAGGCGACTACCGTTTTTTGGATGTTCCCCTCATCCCGGACGTAAAACCGGGGCGCGGCGCGCTCGGGGGCCTGTATACAGCCCTGGATGCGGCGAGCCAGCCCTTCGTCGCGGTCGTCGCCTGCGACATGCCCTTCGCCAGCCCAAAGCTGCTCTCCGCGGCACACGATCTGCTCGTCGAGAGCGGAGCGGATGTCGCCGTCCCGTCCACAGATGGCGGCCTTGAGCCGCTGCACGCCGTCTACCGCCGCGCGGCCTGTCTGCCGGCCATCGTCAACGCGCTCGAAGCGGATAAATGGAAGGTCATCTCCTGGTTCCCGCAGGTGAAGGTCCGCGTGCTCCCGCCCGAAGCGTGCGCCCGTTACGACCCGCACGGCCTGGCATTCTTGAATCTTAACACGCCGGAAGAGTTCGCTCGTGCAGAGAGAACATCTGAACGCTTGAACCTCTAAACATTTCGACGCTCTAATGCACCACCAGCACCGGGCAGGGCGCGTGCTGCAAAACCTTCTGGGACTGGCTGCCCAGCAGCAGCCCGCGCAGCGATCCCAGACCGCGCGAGCCCATTACGATCAGGTCGTTGCCGCGCGTGACGGCGACATCCAGAATGGCCTCGGCCGGCGGACCCTCCAGAACTTCCGTCTTCAACTCGCCAGGGATATCCCCGATAACTTCCAGGGTTTTTTCGATGAGCGCATCGGCCTCCTTCAGGCGTGCTGAAATGGCCTGCTGCATATTCGGCTCGCCAAGATAAGACGGTACGGGATCAAAAGCCACAACCACCCGCAGATTCGCCTTCATGCAGCGAGCCAGGTCAGCCGCCGATTTGGCGGCGCGCATGGAATGGGCTGAACCATCGACAGCCAACAAGATATTCTCGAACATATCACACCTCCATCTCTCGATTACAATCTAAGTATACAGAAATTCAACGCTGATTTCCAGCCACCCAAGGAGTCGCTATGCCCCTAGACATCTCCCGCATCCGCCAGCAGTTTCCGTCTCTCGACCGCCCGGCCATCTTTTTCGACGGCCCCGGCGGCACGCAGATCGCCCGTCCAAGCCTGGAACGCATCCAAAACTATTTGCTGGAATGCAACGCCAATCACGAGGGCGCGTTCGAAACCAGTCGCAAGTCAGATGAGATTTTGGACGCCGCCCACGCGGCGATGGCCGATTTCCTGAACGCCTCCCGCCCCGACGAGATCGTCTTTGGCCCGAACATGACCACGCTCACCCTCAGCCTGAGCCGGTCGCTTGCCCGGACGCTTAACCCCGGCGACGAAATCATCGTCACCCGCCTGGATCACGACGCCAACATCTCTCCCTGGCTGCTGGTCGCCGAAGACCGCGGCTGCAAAATCACCTGGATCGATTTCGACGTCGAGGACGGCACGCTCATCCTGGACGAGTTCGAGAAAGCGCTTGAGCGCAGACCCAGGATCGCGGCCTTTGGCTATGCATCCAACGCCCTGGGGACGATCAACCCCGTCCGGAAGATGGCCGCGATGGCGCGCGAAGCCGGCGCGCTGACCTACGTCGACGCGGTGCAATATGCCCCTCACGGACCGATCGATGTGCAAGCGCTGGGCTGTGACTTTCTGGCCTGCTCGGCCTACAAATTCTTTGGCCCCCACGTCGGCATCCTGTACGGACGCTACGACCTGCTCGACGAGTTGCAGGCTTACAAAGTCCGCCCGGCGTCGAACACGCCGCCCGGCAAATTCGAAACGGGCACACAAAACCACGAAGGCATCGCCGGGGTGCTCGGCGCGCTCGAGTATTTGGCCTGGGTCGGCGAGACCTTCGGGAGCGACCAGGAGCAGGAATACATCGACGAAGGCTTCAGCGGGCAGCGGCTGGCGTTGAAAAAAGGCATGTCGGTCACGCGCGCCTACGAATACGAACTCAGCCGGGCCCTGCTGGATATTTTTGCATCCATCCCCGGCCTGCGGCTGTACGGCCCGACCGACCCGCGCCGGCTGGAAGAACGCGTCCCGACCTTCTCCTTCACACTGGAAGGCAAGCATCCGCGCGAGGTCGCCGAAGCGCTGGACAAGGAGGGCATCTACGTCTGGGACGGGAACTACTACGCCCTGGCCGTCACCGAGCGGCTGGGGATCGAGGCAAGCGGCGGCATGGTGCGCGTCGGCGCGACCCACTACAATTCGCTGGAGGAAATTTCCCGCCTGGGTGAAGCCCTGAAAAGGATCGCCGGGTGACGATACAAAAAACACCGGCGCAAAAAAGCGCCGGTGTTTGTGTTTTTAAGCGACAAACGTCTGGGTGAGGGGGGCACCCAAACGTTCGTCGCCCTTATCTTACACCAAACCGGCGCAAATTTCAAGCCCCAAAACATTAAAATTTCATGATAGTTTCTTTAGTGCCCCAGGCGGGAGTTGAACCCACAACCTATCGCTTAGGAGGCGATTGCTCTATCCTTTTGAGCTACTGGGGCCTGTGCGTGATTATAGCATTCCTGCCCAAGCGCGCCAAGAACTTGTCCGAAAAATGTGTAGTAGCGACTTTTAGTCGCTGCTTGACGGCTGAAGCCGTTACTACAAAAGAATTTTCGGATAGATACCAAGCGAAACCCGGCTGTAAAGCATGTGCCCGGCACTTTGAAAGTGCCGGGCACATTTTATTTTTACCCATCCGCCGGCGGCGCGGCCGGCCCGTAATCCAGGATTTCACGCACGCCGGTTCCGCCCTGGGGAGGACCGATGATGCCATCCTCTTCCATCGTATCCACCAACCGCGCGGCGCGCGTGTATCCGATGCGCAGTTTGCGCTGGAGCATCGAGACCGAGGCGCGCCCCTGACGGCGCACCAGATCAATGGCCTCGTCCAGCAGCGGGTCGCTTTTCTTGACCGGCGTCATGTCCTCCCACATGGGGACTTGCTTGAGCGGCACACTCGCGGGCGGCGTGCCCGGAATCTGCGCGCCCAGCACGGCGTAGGCGCTGGACTCTCCCATCTGCGCCCGCCAGAATTCGACCAGCCGCTGCGTCTCGCCATCAGAGACGAAGACGCCCTGCAGACGAACGGACGCGGGCGCGTCGGGGGCCTGGTATAGCATGTCGCCGCGCCCCAGCAGGCGCTCCGCGCCGGCCTGATCCAGGATCACGCGGCTGTCCACGCCCGAAGCGACGGCGAAAGCGATGCGGGCCGGGAAGTTGGCTTTGATAAGGCCGGTCACCACATCCACCGAGGGACGCTGCGTCGCCAAAACCATGTGGATGCCCGTCGCACGCGCCAACTGCGCCAAACGCGTGATGGTGCGCTCGGTCTCGTC
Source organism: Chloroflexota bacterium (assembly GCA_013152325.1). GTDB lineage: Bacteria > Chloroflexota > Anaerolineae > Anaerolineales > Villigracilaceae > Desulfolinea. Next base: position 32,308 of record JAADGN010000024.1, on the reverse strand, counting down.
GGGAGCGATCATCATCAGGTCGGCCAACTCATCGATCACGATCACAAGATACGGCAGCCGCTTGCCGTTCTGCATCTTCATGCGGGCGTTGTAATCAGTGATGTTGCGCGCGCCGGCCTGGGCGAATTCGTGATAACGCTTGTCCATCTCACGCGTCATCCACTGCAGCGCGCCGATAACGCGTTCCGTTTCGACCACCACGGGCGCCAAAAGGTGCGGAATGCCGTTGTAGCCGGTCAACTCGACCCGCTTGGGGTCGACCAACACCAGCCGCAAGTCGTCCGGTGTGTTGTACATCAGCAGGCAGGTCAGGATGGAATTGATGCAAACCGATTTGCCGGAGCCGGTCGTCCCGGCGATGAGCACGTGGGGCATGGCCGTCAGGTCGGCGACCTGCGGATGACCGGCCACGTCCCGCCCCAGGACGAAGCGCAGCGGCGCCCGCTTGCGTTTGAAGACGTCGCCTTCGAGAATATCACGCAGCGCGACCAGCGTCATCTCATCATTGGGGACTTCGATGCCGACGTAACTATGGCCGGGAACCGGCGCCTGGATGCGAATGCGCGAAGCCGCCAGCGCCAGCGCCAGGTCGTCGCCCAGCGCGGTGATCTTGCTGACACGCACACGCGTCCGCCCGTTGCGCGTCTCGATAAAACTGGGCTCCACGCCAAACTGGGTGATGGTCGGCCCGCGGTTGATCTCCACGACCTGCACCGGCGCGCCGAAGGAGGCCAGCGTATCCTCGATCAGGCGGGCGCGTTGCTCGACGAATTCTTCGTTCACCGAGGGGGCGGAGCCGGCATCCAGCACTTCGCTGATCGACGGCAATTTCCACTGAATTACCGCTGCAGCGCCGGAGGGAACACCTGTCTGGAACGTCGGCGCCGCGACGGACGGCGGCAGCGCATCCGAAGAACGCTGGAGCGGCGTAAACCCGTTTTCCTGCACCTCCGTCGGAGGCGGCTCGAGCGCGGCCCGCGCACGCTCTCGCCGATCCAGCCATGCCTGGCGCAGACGGACAAACGGCGGGCTGAGGCGCTGGAACAGTTCATAGATGGACAGATCGAGGCTCATGGTCAACGCGATCAGCAGCCACGCCAACAGGGCAATAACCGCGCCTGCGCCGCCCACCCCGGTCCACAGAAGGCTCATGAGCTGGCCGCCGAGATAACCGCCGCCTTCTCCGGACTCTGCAAAGGTCAGCGCGAGCGCCGGGTCTCCAGCCAGGCCGTGCAAAACCGTCAGCAGCCAGAGAAAAAGGAAAAAGATGCCGGTCAGCCGCTCGATGGAAACCTGCGGGATGCTTTCCAGGTTCCGCAATACCAGCCAGCCGCCGACTCCCAGCAGCGCCAGTGGGAGTATCCAGACTCCCCAACCGAACAACAGCGTCAGGATGCGCACCCAGCCGCCGGTCAACGCGCTGCGATTGGCCGAAAACAGACTGAGCAAAGTCAGCAGTCCCACCAAGGCCAGGACGACGCCTACCAGGTCCAGCTTGCGGTCTGTGGAAAGGCTCTCCCACAGCGAGGGCTGCGGCGGCGGAGTCTTCTTGCGCTTGGTCGCCCTGGGTTTCTTCGTCGACCGCGAACGCGCCGGAGATTTGCTCCGTCCGGGCGTTTTTTTGCTCTTCGTTTTTTTCTTGGGAGGTTTGCGAATAGGCATGGGAATGGAAAAAGTGACGAGAAAAGATGTGAGTAATAAATGCTGAATAAAATATAAAAACTCAGCAACTCGAGATACACAACTTGCAAAACGATTATAGCACAAATGGTCTGTTTACTGCTCCGCATTCAAGACATCAAAGCGCCACCTTTGTTCCATGGACTGGAACAAAATCAAGTTCGTATTGGACACAACACGCCGCAACCCGAGGTACAATAAGCACCATACGAAACATCGCACCGAAGGTATGCATATTGTTTGAAATTATTTTTCTCGGCACTTCCGCCTCCGCCCCGTCGGTACGACGCGGTCTTTCCTCCCTGATCGTCAAACACGACGAATACCGCTTTCTGGTAGATTGCGGCGAGGGCACACAACGCCAAATCCTGCGTTCGGGGGTCGGCTTCAAACGCCTCACCCGCGTGCTGCTGACCCACGGCCACCTCGATCACATCCTGGGCCTGGGCGGGCTGCTCTCGACGTTCATGCGCTGGGAGGCCATCGATGAACTGGAAGTCTTCGGCGGACGCTCCACGCTGGATCGCGTCCACGACCTGCTCTACGACGTGGTGCTGCGCGGCGCAAAACCGCACACCACGCTCCACCTGCGCGAGATCAAACCCGGCGTCATTTTCGAGGCTGACGATTTTACCATCACCGCCTTCCCCGTCACGCATCGCGGCCCCGACTGCCTGGGATATCTTTTCGAAGAAAAGCCCCACCGTCCATTCTTGGCCGACAAGGCGGAGGCCCTCGGCGTCCCGGCCGGACCCGAGCGGCGCGATCTGATCAACGGAAAGACGCTCCGCCTGCCCGACGGCCGCCGCATCCAGCCGGACGAGGTGCTGGGTCCGCTGCAACGCGGCACACGCCTGGCGATTGTGGGCGACACCGGACGCACCGACAACCTGACGGAGGTCTGTAAAGATGTTGATGCACTGATCATCGAGTCGACCTACTTGGAGGCCGAGGTCGACATGGCGCGACGCTTCGCCCACCTGACCGCCCACCAGGCCGCCGAACTGGCCAAACGCGCCAACGTCAAGCAACTGCTCCTGACGCACATCTCCCGCCGTTACCGCGAAAAAGACGTGGTGGCAGAAGCGCGCGAGATTTTTCCCAACACGGCCGTAGTCCGTGACTTTGATACTTTCCAAATCAAGAGAAGTACCAAATGAACGCAAAAAGAGATTTCACACTAGGGGTCCTGACATCCGGCGGCGACGCGCCGGGCATGAATGCCACCATCCGCGCCGTCGTGCGCACCGCGTTGGCAAACAAGGTCGAAGTTTTGGGCATCCAAAACGGCTATGAGGGGCTGATCAACGGCGAATTCCAGTTTTGGGGCGCGCGCGACGTAGGCGGCGCCCTGCGCCGCGGCGGGACCATCCTGCAAACACGACGCAGCAAACGCTTCATGGAACCGCGCGGCCAACGCGATGCCATCCGCCGCATCAACGAGGCCGGCATCAACGGTCTGGTCGTGATTGGCGGCGACGGAACGCTGAGCGGCGCACACGTCCTGGCCCAACAAGGGATCCAGGTCGTTGGCATCCCGGCCAGCATCGACAACGATGTCTGGGGCACAAATATGTCCATCGGCGTGGATACGGCGCTCAATACCATCATGCGGGCCGTGGACAATCTGCGCGATACGGCCTCCTCGCACAACCGCGTTTTCCTGGTCGAAACGATGGGACGCGGCAGCGGCTACCTGGCCGTTTTGGCTGGCATCATCTGCGGCGCGGAGATGGTGTTGTGCCCCGAAGTGCCCACCACCGTGGAAAAAGTCGCCGAGGCCATCGAAGACGCCTATCGTCGCGGCAAGACACACGCCATCATCATTGTCGCCGAGGCCGCCAACATCCACACAACTGACCTGGCGCACGCACTCGATGAAATGGACGTCGGCTTCAAGACGCGCGTCACCATCCTCGGACACATTCAACGCGGCGGCTCGCCGACCGCCTTCGACCGTCTGCTGGCGGCACGCATGGGCGTCAAGGCTGTGCAAGTTCTGCTGGAGGGGCAAACGGACGTCATGGTCGGCCTGCAAGGGCGAGAAATTGCCATCGTCCCGCTAAAAGAAGTCATCAGCCACAAACGCTCTGCAAATCTGGAATATTACGAAATGGTGCACATGTTGGCGCAGTAGCTTTTTTTGCAACCACAAAACCAGCGTTCCGGCATGGTGAGATATGGAGCCAGGTTTCGGCCCAACGACGGAGCCGTTGGATTTCACCTGACAGCAAGGATCGAGATTTCATGAAGTCAATTTGTGTTTACTGCGGATCGTCAGACAACGTTCACCCCGACTATTTAGCTGCCGCCCGTCAAATGGGCGCGACTCTGACCCAACGCGGACTCCGTCTCATCTACGGCGGCGGGAAGACCGGGCTGATGGGCGCGGTGGCGGACGGCGCTATCCAGGCAGGCGGCGAGGTGATCGGCGTCATCATCCCCAGCATGAACACGCCTGCGCTGGCGCAAATCGGCCTGACGCGCATGGACGTCACCCCCTCCATGCACGCGCGCAAAGCCCGCATGCACGAATTGGCAGACGGGTTCGTCGCGCTGCCCGGCGGCTTCGGCACCTTTGACGAGTTGTTCGAGACCCTCACCTGGGCGCAAATCGGCGAACACAACAAACCGGTCGGCCTGCTGGATGTGCGCGATTATTTCCAGCCGCTGCTCAAAATGATCGAACACGCCGAAAAGGAAGGGTTCATTTTTAGCGAACACCGTGAGGGCTTGCTGTGCAAACCTGACCCCGAGGCCCTGCTGGATGCGATGGCAAACCACCATCTTCCGGAGGAAGCGGTCAAACGCTGGATGCGGCAGTGACGCTGAACCGTTCGAACGTTTGCACGTTTAACGTTGTACCGTAAACGTCACGACATCCTCAGCCTGGTTTCCCGCCCTGTCATACACGACCACACGCAGCGTGCGTTTCCCCAACGCAGGGAACCAGGTCCACGTAAAGGGGGATTCTGTTGCTGCACCGAGCAGGTGGCGGTCTATATAAAATTCCACTTTTGCTAACGACAAATTGTCATCGACTTGCACCTGGAACGTGATCGGCTCATTCTTGTCGTACGTCAGCTGCGCGCCATCCGGGGGGGAAAGCACATTTATTTGCGGCGGTTCGTTGTCCACCGTGACCTGGAGCGTAGCCGTCTCCACACGCTGATCCGTCCGCACGACCAACAATTGCACCGCATATAATCCGCTCAGGTCGCTGGTATCCCATTCGGCCAACGTCCCTTCGACGACCGGCGAGTAGACATCCCCGCCCACCTGTACCCACATTTCAGGATTCAGCCCCCGCCCGACCTGAATGCGATAATAATCAAAATCTTCCCCGCTGGCCGTGCCATTGATCTGCACCTCGCCGCGCAGATCGGCAAACATGGCCGGGGCGCTGATATGCGCGTCCGGCAAGCGCGGCGGCTGCTGGATGGCGTCATACGCATCCGGCGGCATGGACAACCCCGCCGATTCAGCCCATTCCCTGGCATCCGGCGGCACGAGCAGGTATCGTCGTTCCTCCACCAGTTCGGGCGGCGTGAAGACCGTCGCCAGGTAGCCAGTCTCACGGTTGACCTGGAAGGAGCGGTACAGGTTGTCGACCTGGGTCGGCTCGTTGCCGTTCAGGAAGACTTCGCTGACCACATTCGGGCAATCGACAGTCGGCAGCAGCCCGGAAGGATCGCAGACAGCCATCGTCGTGACTCCGGCGGGCGCGTCCCAGCCTTCTGGCGGCAGCTCGCGGCTGGCATACTGGAGCAGCGCGTGCCACAATCCCGCCGCCGCTTTTGGTTCAAGGCGCGCTTCCGCGCCCATCCAGACAACGGCCACCCGCTGCGGGGTATAGCCCACCGTCCAGGCATCCAGCCCGTCCGCGGTTTGGCCAAGTTTCGTCCCGGCAGGTCGCCCAATTTCGAGCGGGTTGGGGTAGCCCAAACTCGGCCAGCGGGCGGTCGCGTCGCTCAAGACGTTGTTCATCAGGTAGGCCAACTGCGGCGTGACCACCGCCTGCGTTTGCGGCCTGCCCCAGTCCAGCCAGATGGCATGGTCCGCGCCCACCACCCTCAGCACCGTGACCGGCTGCAGCGACTCGCCCACCAGACGCTGCCCGGCCATCACACCCCGCGCAGCGAAAACGCCATACGCCCGCGCTGCATCCAGCGGGGTCAACGGCAGATCGTCCTGCAGCAGGTCCGCAGACGGGTCGAATTCCAGACCAAACGAGCGCGCCGTGCGCCGTACGTTCTCGCTGCCCATCTGATCCAGCACGAGCGCGGCAGGTACGAGATAATCGTTCGCCAGCGCCAGCCGCAGGCGCAGCGGGCCGTGATACGCGCCGTCAAGGTTTTGGACGTCGACCCGATTGGGAATGTCCCACAACAAGGAGGCGGGACTCAGCCCGCGCGTAAATCCCGTCAAGTAGATGAACGGAGTCAAACCGGACCCGGCGCGGTGCGCCGTCAAAATGGCCGTTTCGCCCGCTTGGGTCGTCTCGCCGACCGCGGCCAACACCTGACCATTGGCCGGGTCAACCAGCAGCGCGCTGGCAGCGACCCCCGTCAGGGACGGGCCGGGCGGCAGCGTGGGCAGCAGCCGCGCCGCGTCACAATCCGCGGGCGTTTCGGCTGTCTCCCCGCTGAGACGGTCCACCTGAGTCTGTACAGCGCAGGCAGCCTGCGCTTGCAGGTCAAAATCCAGCGTGGTGATGATCGTCAGCCCGCCGCGCTCCAGGCGGGCGCGGTCGTAGAGCTCGCTCAACTGGGCGAGGACGAGGTGGGTAAATGCCGGGGCCGGGTTCTCCGGCTCGGTAAACGGAAGCAGGCGCGGGGTAGTCTGAAGCGCAGACGCGGCGACTTTCGGGGTGAGCATCCCCAGCGTCTCCATGACATGCAGCGTCTCCTGACGGCGCTGGTAGGCTGCGATGGGCGCATCGATGGGGTTGAGCGCCGGGGCCTGGCTGACGGCGGCCAAGTCGGCGGATTCGGCCACGTCCAGTTCCATGGCAGATTTGCCAAAATACAGTTGGGCCGCAGCCTCCGCGCCGTACGCATAATGGCCGTAATTGGCGCTGTTCAGATACCATTCGAGCACTTGTTGGCGGCCATAACGGGCGGTGATCTGCGCAGCCAGGATGCGCTCGCGCAGCGCGCGCCGCGTGGAAGGCGGCTCATTCCACAACAACAGGTCTGCCGCCAATCGTTGCGCCAGGGTCGGATGATAGTCCGGGTTGTCAAGACCGGCGAGGGTATAGCCGGGATGCTCCCAAAACCCGGGGTCGGCCATCGCGAGGGTGGCCTGCGCCAGGGCTTCGGGCAGATGCTGCGGATTTTGGTCGCTGAGGGGGATGTAACGCCGCGGCGCGTCGGTGGGCGCGAAAACCTGCAGGAGATGCTCGCCGCTGCGGTCGTACAGGCGGGTGGGCTGGAGCAGCAGTCCGTCCGGCGGATTGAGCAGGACAGGCAGGGTCTCGACCGGCGGCAGGTCACGCGTCAGGCTGGCATATGTCGATGCCATGCCCAGGATCCCCAACGCAAGCAGCACGCTGACGATTAACCCACAGCCAATGCCAGCGCTGCGGCCGCGTCTCTCGACACGACGCCAGACCTGAGCACGGCGATTACGACGATTGCGGAGGATAGACAAGACTGTAGACATAACGTCAGGCGTCGAGCAAGTTGTTCAGCCAGCCCTTGATGCCCTTTCGGGCGCCGGGGGGTACTTCGCCCTGCACCGCGCCAGTCTGTCCATTGACCAATACCACGTATTCTTTGTCCTCATAGGGAACAACTGTCATCCATAACGGCAGCAGCAGCAATTTGTAGGAGTCAATTGCCAAATTGGCGGAAGACATTTTGAAATTCTCGAGGTGTGCAAATTTTTGGGGCAAAATTTTCTTGTAGCGCGCGTAGGCCTGACTGCGCGCCGCCAGCGAGGCGTCGGCAAGAGGGACGTCATAGACCTCAGCAGGCCAATCAGACAAATAGCGCGGGTCGTAGGGTTTGGCCTGGCGCAGATCATAGGTCGCGATCAGCGGTTCGACGCGGCGTTTCAGTTTGCTGCTGGCCGGGATGGACAAGTCATCAACCAAAACGGGGTAGGAGCCCTGCTCCCGCCCGGGGGAAGGCTGCTGCAACAAAACAACATCAATTTCATCCGGTTCGCTTTCGCCGCGATAGTCAATGCTGCCGCCCACGTCAAAGGTCCAGACAGGCAGGTAAAACCCGCGCGGCGGGATGACCTTTCCCTGCGGCGTGAACTCGTGCTGCTGAACCCAGTCCACCAGAATACGAATGGCGCGGCGTTGATCGAAGGCGTGCGGGATGATCGCGTCCGGGTCCAACAAGGCACGCGTCTCCGCCAGGCTGACCACGTGCGGCGAAGCACAGTACGCGCACGTTGCGGAGATCACGCCCGGCGGCAGGATAAATTCAGCGCCACACCCCTGACAATGAAAAACCTGTCTGGCGACCGGTTTGCTGTGACCGCGCACGGTCGCCATCGCGGCAAAGAAATCCTGCTCATCGGCCCCTTGGCCGCCCGTCGACGATAAATTTTCGTTACGGGCGCAAAACTCGCAGACCAACGAACGTCCATCCGGCGAATAGACCATCCGGCCGCCGCATTTGGGGCAGGTAAAACGCTGTGCATCCGCGTTGACATCCTCCTGCGAAGCAGCAGGGAGCGCATCAGGGTTCACCACTTCTTCAGATTTGATCTTTCCGTCCAGGATTGCCAGGGAGCGGCGCGCCTGCGCATGGGTCATGTTGTGGGAAAGCGCGTTCTCCACCATCTTGCGTTTCTCTGCCGGATCAGACGTGATTTCGCTCAAGCGATACCATGCTTCCGCCAGGGTGTCATGGTCGTCGGTCGCGGCAAAAACGCGGTCAAGATATTGCTCGGCCAGTTTATATTCCCCATTCTTTGCTGAGATGATCGCGTTCCGCAACAGACTCTGAGCGTGATTCTGGAGCATGTCAGATCAATTGGCTGATCGCCGCACGATGGCGTCCGTCATGCGCGCCACGCGCGCCATCGCGGTCACGTCATGGATGCGGATGATGTCTGCGCCGCGAACGATACCGACCGCGGCGGAAGCAGCCGTCCCTTCGACACGCTGGCCGGGCGGCAAATCGAGGGTGTAGCCGATAAAGGACTTGCGCGATGGCCCCAGCAGGATGGGATACCCCAGGGCGCGGATCTCATCCAGGCGATCCACCAGTTCCAGGTTTTGTTCGACGGTTTTCCCGAAGCCGACGCCCGGGTCGAGAATGATACGCTCATCGGGGATGCCCGCCTCGTGTGCCAGCGCAACACTTTCCAGCAACTCGCGTTTGACGTCTTCGAGCAAATCGTCGTATTCCGCACCCGCGTAGGCGCTTCCAAGGCGTGCACGCACCTCGACGCTGGCCGGATTGCTGCGATTGTGCATCAAGACAACAGGAGCCTTTTTGCGAGCGACGACTTCCGCCAACCCCGGGTCGCCGCGCAGGCCCCACACGTCGTTGACAATATGCGCCCCTGCGTCAAGCGCCTCTTCCGCGACGGCGGCTTTGTAGGTGTCCACGGAAACAAGCGTCCCCGGCAGTTCGCGCACGATGGCCCGGATGATCGGAATGACGCGCGCCAGCTCCTCGTCCGCGTCCACTGGCTGCGAGCCGGGACGGGTCGATTCGCCGCCCACGTCGAGGATGTCGGCCCCCGCATCCACAAAACGGCGCGCCTGCGCCAACGCCGCAGAGACAGCATCTTCGCCAGCCAGCAACCCGTCGCCGGAGAAACTGTCTGGCGTCGCGTTGACGATCCCCATCACGTAGGTGCGTGCGCCCCAGGCGAGGGTATGTCTGCCAATGGCAAGGGGCTGCATCGCTAAGCGATTTGATCCAGCGGGCGGCTGAGCCAGGCTTCGGCCTCGTCTATGTCGGTATAGATATGGATCGCGGCCGATGCCGCGGTCAGCGCCAGCGCCGCGACCTTGCGGATAGCATCCGCAACAGCATCCGTCGCCACCACAACCGCCAGCCGGATCTTGCGCGCCGACGGGTCGCTGTTGAGTTCCACCGCGGCCTTGATGGCCTTTTCGGGCACTTCTTCAACCTGACGCAAGTCATACAGGTTGCGCGTCAGACGATCAGCATCGAAAAGATGTTCGCGGGCAAATTCCTGCCAGTGTTTAATGGTGGCATCCGAAAGATCGGTGAAAGTGTAGTGCATGCCGCCATCTTCGCGACGAACGACAGTGTAGCCAATACCGGGTTCCGGCTTCCAGTTGAGAGGTTTTAGGTTTGTCATCGATATGCCTCCTAAGGGTCTGGGATGATTATAACCGAGTCAGACCGAAAAACGAGTAATTCCGGTTGTATCAACATCCTTGAGCAGCTCGCGTACGGTTTTCTTGAGCACCGGATGCCGGAAATCGGGGGCCAGGTCAGACAGCGGGACAAGCACAAAAGCACGTTCGTGCAAACGCGGATGGGGAATGACCAGGGCGGGAGTCTCCAGGGCAAGATCGTCGTAGAACAGGATGTCCAGGTCAATCCGGCGCGGGCCGTAGCGGAAGGATGCCGTCCGTCCCAGTTCGGTTTCCAGTTTTTTGAGATACGTCAGCAGCGCCCCGGGACCCAGTCCCGTCTCCGCCCGAACGACCTGATTCAAAAAAACGGGCTGGTCGGCGTACCCCCAGGGCGGCGTCTCGTAGACGGGCGATCCGGCCAGCACACGCACGTCCGGTGCGAGGGCGTTGCGCGCGGCGCGCAGGTTCGCGAGGCGGTCGCCAAGGTTGGTCCCGAGAGCAAGATAAACGGTTGGCATGTTCGTTGTCAGGTTGCCAAGTTTGCAAGTCGACAGGATGGAAGACAGGCAAACCTGAACTTTTGAACCCTGTAACTTTCAACCCCTCAAACTCTCTCGAGGATCGTCGCCGTCGCCATGCCGTGCCCGATGCACATCGTTTGCAACCCATAATGGGCCTTACGGCGCTCCAACTCATAGACCAGTTTGGTCATCAACAGCGCGCCGGTCGCGCCGAGGGGGTGACCGTGAGCGATCGCGCCGCCATTGGGGTTGACCTTGGCCATGTCCGCGCCAAGCTCTTGCGCCCAGGCCAGCACCACGCTGGCAAAAGCCTCGTTGATCTCAACCACGTCCATCTCATCGAGGGTCAGGCCAGCCTTTTTGAGCGCTTTCCGCGTGGCCGGAATAGGGCCATCCAGCATCAGGACCGGGTCCGAGCCAACGACCACACGCGTGTCAACGCGCGCCATCGGCATCAGGTTGTAGCGTCCCACCGCGTCCGGGGAAGCCAGCACCAACGCGGCCGCGCCGTCACTGATCTGCGAGGCGTTGCCCGCCGTGACCACCCCGTCCGCTTTGAAGACCGGCTTGAGGGCCGTCATCTTCTCGCGGTTGGGCGGACGGCGGACGCCCTGGTCGACGGCAAACTCGCTCCCGTCCGGCAATGTGACCGGCAAAATCTGGCTGTCGAAATACCCCTGCTCGATGGCCGCTCCCGCCCGCAGATGAGACTGGTAAGCGAAATCGTCCAACCCGTCGCGCGACAGGTTCCATTTCTCGGCCATCATCTCGGCGCTGACGCCCTGATGGACGAGTTTGTAGGGGAAACCCTGCGGCCACTCAGCAGGATAATCCGCGCCCAGCGGCTGGTGCGACATCATCTCCGTGCCGCCCGCGATGACGATGTCCATATCGCCGGACAAAATAGCCTGCGAGGCAAAGTGGACAGCTTGTTGACTCGAGCCGCACATGCGATTCAGGCTGACCGCCGGAACGTGCGCGGGAAATCCGGCCTGCAACACGCCGAGACGGGCCAGATTCGCCCCCTGGTCGCCAACCGGCGTGACCACGCCCCAGACCACGTCATCCACCTGCGCGGCATCGATCCCCGCCCGTCGGACGGCCTCACGCATGACCATGGCCGCCAGGTCAACAGGCGCGATGGGATGCAGCGCACCGCCAGGCTTGCCAACCCCCACCGGCGTGCGTACGGCTGAAATGATGAAAACATCACGCTCGTTCATCGTCCCTCCTTCAGGAAACGATCAGGCTATTTTGTGTTCTTTCAAATGCTCGACCACACAGGCATACAGCCAATTGTCGATGCGCCGGTTTTCGAATGCGCCTGTGGGCAGGTCTGCAACGAGATGCAGCAACGCCTCGCGCAGGTTCTCGAAATGCACCAGCAAATCGTCATCTTTCCAGTTCTGATATGCGGCGACCGCGGCGGCGTTGAATGCGTCGATGTCGTACTCGCGGGATGGGATTTCACTCACGTCCAGGATCGAGGTAACGATCTTCAAACATTCCTCCCACCAGGCAACGATATGCGCCAGCAGATCATGGAAACGGCCATAGCCCTGCCGTTCGAGAAAAGCGGCCTGGTCCGATGCGGACAATTGCTCGAAATCGGTCACATATCTCGCCCAGCCCGTTTGCAGGACGGCCAAAAGCTCTTGGGACGTGGATTTAGGCATGGTTACCTCCTCAGCTCACCGCATTGATGAAATCTGCCAGCAGACCATAAGCGGTGGTATGCGGACCCGGGTTGGCCTCGACAATGGACAGATCGCCCAATACGTCCGTCTCGAACTCGACGATGGACGTCGTCCCGTCCACGCTGAACATGGGCGAATCAGGGCCGACCAACTCAGGCTGGACGCGTGCGACGATACGATCCTCCTCCCGCCGCGCCGAGCAGACCAGTTTCCAGCGTTTGCCGTCGGCGAGCGCGGCAGCGATCTTTTCCGGCGTGATGCCGCGAATGCCTTCGCGCTGCACATCCTGCGGTTTGAGCGGCACGTCCATCAACACGGTCACCAGCGCGGCGACCTTGATGGCCGCGTCCCAGCCATCGACGTCGCCAGACGGATCGGTTTCGGCGATGCCGACTTGCTGGCAATATCGGACAGCTTCATCGAAAGACTCGCCGCCTTCCATGCGGGTCAGCATCAGGTTGGTGGTCGAATTGAGCACGCCCCTGAAAGCCTTCAACTGCGCCACGGGGATGGCGTGACGGAAGAGTGAAAAGATCGGCGCGCCGTCCATAACGGTGGATTCGTGAAAGAAGTGCAGCCGCTGGCTGGCTGCAAGGTTGCTCAACTCATCGTAGGCGTGCACCACCGGTCCCTTGTTGGCCGTGCAAACATGCATCCCCAGATTGAGCGCCGCGCGGATGTAGTCAATGGCCGGCTGGCCGGTTTGGTAATTTACCGGCGTGTTCTCAAACATCACGTCCGCGCCAGTTGCACGGAGAAAACTCATCGTATCGGTCGTCGGCGCTTTTGAAAATTGCTCAAGCGAGCCGCCCGACTCAACCGCCCGGACGGCAGCCGTCAGGTCGAGGCCATCCGGGTCGACTGCCGCGCCGTGACTGCCCGTCGCGATGCCGGTAACCGAGAATGTGATGCCGTGGCGCGATCCCAGTTCGTCGCGTTTGCGCAGCAACAGTTCGGCCAGCGCGCGGCCAACATTGCCAAAGCCGAGAAAAGCAAGTTTATGGTGGGACATGGAATACTCCGTTAAAATGTGAGAATATCAAAGCGGCGGATAAGGGTAAGCGCGCCGGTCTTCGGGCGGGTAAGGGAAGACACGCGCCTCCAAAATCCGGTCAGCGCGGGCGGCGAGGGCGGCAATCTCTTCGGGGCTGAGATAAGGCTGAAGAGCGGCGCGCAGGCCTGAAGTCCGGGAAAGAGCCGGGCGCAAGTCCTCGAGAGCAGACAAAAGTTCGGGTGGGATGTCCTCGCCGGCAAAGTCCCAGATGACCGTCCGCAGTTTGTCCTCGACGTGAAAGCTCAGTCCGTGATCGATCAGCCAGATGCGGTTCGTCCCGATTTCGAGCAGCACGTGGCTGCCCTTGCGGTCGGCATTGTTGATGAGCAGGTCGAAAAGGGCAACCGGCCGCAGGCGTTCCCTGTCAAGGTCCTTAAAAGTAAAGTAGTGTTCGTTGGGATCGTATTCGACGAACTGCTGAAGCGAGCCGGGGCCCAGAGGGCCGTCTTGGCGCAGGACAGTCAGCGGGACGAAGTTCCAACCGAGGGCCTGGCTGACCAGGTAGGCGGCCACTTCGCGCTGCGCCAGGGTGTTGTCAGGGAAATCCCAGAGCGGCTGCTCGCCACGCGAGGGTTTATAAACGGCCTGACAATCCGTTTCCCGGTGCCGGACGCTCACCAGAAAAGTGTAATTGGAACCCAGCATGAACCGCCCCTTTAGCATAATTTCGCCCCGCTGAAGTATCCTTTGAAGTGTTTCGGGGGCAGGGGTGTTCATCGGCTAATCAACGTTTCAAAATCAGTGCTTGTGGCCGTTCTTCTTGGGACAGAAATGACCTTCGGGTTCCATCGGCGCGCCGCATTGGGAGCAAATGGGACGTCCGCGCTGAACAACCTCCGCTCCCCAGCGAGCCAGCGCACGCGCTTGAGAACGAGTACACCAGAAGCGGACCACCGCGGGCTCATCCGGCTCGGTTTCTCCCAAAGGCAGCTCGTGTGCGATCAAAACGACGCGGTCGCGCTCCTGGTCGTAGCCCAACCCGATTTCTCCGGCGTGGAAGAGCGGTTCGACCGGCGGGTTGATATGCATCTGCTCCTCGGTATAGTCGCCAGGCGCATCCGACAGATCGGGGTTCTGGCGGTGGATCTCGGCCAAAAACTTCTCCACACCAATGGCCAGCGATTGCAGTTGGATTTTTTCGATCAGTATGGTTATCGTGCGTGCTTCCTGCTGGGCTTGAAGATAGAAGACGCGCTGGCCGGGCTTGCCAATAGCATCGGCAGTAATACGCTCTACGGGGTCGACATCGATTTCGAAACGGGGCATAGGGGAAACCTGAACAGTATTTGCGGTAGTATACCAGAATCTTGTAAGACCTTTGTAAGTTGTATTTCGGGCATAGTTTGTAATAATAAGGGTTAAGCACGTGGAAACGAAAAACTTCATGCTGTCCACTTATCTTTTACCCTTTTCTCATCTTTCTGAGCAAGTTCGGCGCGCGAATTGGTGGCGCTGGTTTTTTATTTTGGGCGGAGGGCTGTCCCAGTTTCTCTGGGCAGATAAACAAGCGCTTTGGGCGGGAGAGGGACTTGTCGCGGTTAACGCCATTGTGACGCTGCTCTTCATGCGTTTCTACCGTTCGCTGCACAAACGCGACGCGTCTGAACAACAACGGGCGCTTTCACACGCTTTTTTCTGGCAAGTGTTCATAGATTTCATCATCATCGCTGTGGGCATCCACGTCACTGGAGGACCGCTGAGCCCACTGCCCATGTTGTACATTTTGTACATCAGCGTTTTGTCGGTCATATTCCCTTTGCGTCCATTGTTGTTTCTGAATACCACCGCTATCGTCCTGTATGCCGGACTGATGGAGGCTTATCTTGCCGGGTGGTTGCAGCCTTTTCCTCCGCCAGCGGTATTTAACATAGTCTTGCCCCGCACCTTTGCCCGCGGCCTGGAGTTCCTAACCGTCAGCGCCATGATCCTGGACGGAATCATGGTCTCCGGACGTTCATGGCAGATCCATCAATCTTGGGCCAAGGCAGAAGCCCAGGGGAAATTTCTCGACCGGCTAAACGAAATCGTGCGCCTGTCTTTGACCCAACTGGACGTACACCAGCTTTACCAGATTCTGGTGGAACATCTGATGGACGTGATGGAAGCCGACGGCGTCTGCCTGACACGCTGGGACGCCGCAAGGCAGAAGACCTGGCGGGTAGCGATTTGCGGCCAGGCCTGTACAGAATGCGACCCAGACGTTTCCCGCGAGGGCGAAAAAACATTGCTCCACAGTCTGCGCGAGGCCGGCACCTTGTTGGCCATCGAAGACATCCTCGACACGCCATACATCAGCCCGGAGGTCGCAAAACGTTATGCGGCGCGTTCCGTGTTGGGTCTGCCGCTATCCAGCTACCAGGAAAAGCAGTTTTGGGGCGGCATAACCATCGCCTACGCACAGCCTCGCCGCTTTCTCCCCGAAGAAATCCAGCGAGCACAACAGGCAGCGGACATCGTATCCCTGCTGATTTCGCGCGCACATCTGTACAACAAGACCATTGAGCGGGCAGAACTGCTGCGCGAGCTGAGCATCCGCATGACGCATATGACGTCCGACCTCCAGCATGAAACCCTGCTGCCAACGATTGTGGAAACTTCGCGTGTTCTACTGAAATCCCAGCGCGCGGCGCTGTTCCTGCGCGATTCTGAAAGCGACCGGCTGACCTGCACGTATTCAGTCGGCCTTTCAGACAAATACATCAATGCCGTCAACGCCCTTTTCAAGGAAATCCCTGGAAGTCGTCTTTTGCAAAATCGGCCTTACGTTCTGGTGCCCGATATCTGGGACGATGAGCAAACCATCCCCCTGCGCGACCTGATACGGGAAGAAGGGATCAATGCCTACGCGATCTTTGCACTCGCTTCCCCGACCGACATGATGGGCGCGCTGACCGTTTACTGGGACCAAGCCCACGCCATCTCTTCAGAAGAAGTGAGCATCGGACGCCTGTTCGCCGAACGCGCCGGCGCGATCCTGCACAGCGCCACACTCTACGCCCAGGCCACCGAACAATCACTGACCGATCCATTGACCGAACTGCCGAACCGGCGCGCGCTCGACCAGCGTTTAGCTGCCGAGATGCACCGTGCTTTCCGCTACAAGAACTCTTTTACCCTGGTCATGATAGACCTGGACGGCTTCAAAAGCATCAACGACAACTTTGGCCATCCAATAGGCGACAGTGTTTTACAGCAAGTAGCCCACGCACTGACCCGCAGCCTGCGGGCAACGGACTTCGTCGCCCGCTATGGCGGGGACGAGTTTGCCTTGATTCTGCCCGAAACCAATCTGCAGACCGCGGTTTCCGTGGCGGAAAAACTGCGCCTGGCGCTAGCTGCCTGTGACCTGCACCTGCCGCGCGCCACCCAGCGCTATCTCTCCGCCTGCATGGGGCTGGCAAATTTTCCACACGATACCAACGTCCCCGACCGGTTGATCGAAATTGCAGACCGGCGTCTTTACCGCGCCAAACGCGCCGACTCTGGAAAAATTGTGGCTTCCGATAAAAGCGAGGAGGCATAACGTCAGACTCACTCGTGCTATAATTTCAACCATATCCCAGGCACGCCAAAGGAGTGAGTTGATGTACGACAGCGAGAAGTTGACCCGTCTCCGGCAATCATTGAAGAAATGGACAGAAACCACGCTTCAGAAGGCAACCGCCAGATTCCCCGAACGCCGCGAACAATTTATTACGACTTCCTCCGAGCCGATCAAACGACTCTATACGCCGCTGGACGTGGCCGAGTTGGACTACGAACGGGACCTCGGCCTGCCCGGCGAATATCCCTACACGCGCGGCGTGCACCCGACCATGCACCGCGGCCGCCTGTGGACGATGCGCATGTTCGCCGGTTTCGGCACCGCGGAGGAGACCAACGCCCGCTTCAAATATCTTCTCAAGGAAGGTCAAACCGGCCTTTCCATCGCCTTCGATCTGCCCACGCTGATGGGCTACGACAGCGACGCGCCCGAAGCGCTGGGCGAGTTCGGCAAATGCGGAGTGGCCATCTCCTCGCTCAAAGACATGGAAATCCTGCTGGACGGCATCCCGCTCGATAAAGTCTCCACCAGCATGACCATCAACTCGCCCGCGGCAATAATTTGGGCCATGTACATTGCCGCAGCGGAAAAGCAGGGCGTACGCCCCGACCAATTGCGCGGCACGATCCAGAACGACATTCTCAAAGAATACATTGCCCAGAAAGAATACATCTTCCCGCCGGAGCCTTCGATGCGGCTGGTGGTGGACACGATTGAATACGGGACGAGCACCGTCCCGCAGTGGAACACGATCAGCATCTCCGGATACCACATCCGCGAGGCCGGTTCGACCGCGGCCCAGGAGTTGGCATTCACACTCTCGGACGGATTCGAATACGTCCGCTGGGCGCTCGATCGCGGCCTGGACGTGGACGCCTTCGCGCCGCGCCTGTCGCTCTTCTTCAACTCACACAACGACTTCTTCGAGGAAATCGCCAAGTTCCGCGCTGCACGCCGCATTTGGGCGCGCGAGTTGCGTGAAACCTTCGGGGCAAAGAATCCGCGCTCCTGGCTGATGCGCTTCCACACGCAGACGGCGGGCGCTTCGCTGACCGCGCAGCAGCCAGAGATCAACGTGGTGCGCGTGGCTGTCCAGGCGCTGGCCGCCGTCCTGGGAGGGACGCAGTCGCTGCACACCAACAGCCTGGACGAGGCTTTGGCCCTGCCATCCGAGCAAGCCGTCACGATTGCGCTGCGTACACAGCAGATCATCGCCGAGGAATCAGGCGTGACAAATACCATCGACCCGCTGGGCGGTTCGTTCTTCGTCGAGGCGCAGACCGACCGCATCGAGAAACAGGCCTACGATTATTTCCGCCGCATCGAAGATTTGGGCGGCGTGCTGCCCGCCATCGAGAAGGGCTTCTTCCAAAGCGAAATCTCCGACGCGGCCTACCGCTATCAGCGCGAAATCGACCAGAATGTACGCAAGATCGTCGGCGTGAACGCCTATGCGGAAAACAAGCCGCTTGCCATCCCGCTCCTGGAAATGGATCCGCAAGGGTATCAGCGCCAGGTCAAGCGCCTGGAGGAAGTCCACCAGACGCGCGACAATGGCCGCGTCGGGCAGACTCTCGACCGGCTGCGCATCGCCTGTCAGGGCACGGAGAACACCATGCCCTTCATCCTGGATGCTGTTCGCGCCTACGCCACACTGGGCGAGATCATCGACGTGATGAAAGAGGCCTTCGGGACCTATGAAGAACCGACCTGGATATAACCGCCCGCAATCAACAGGCAGTCCGCAATGAGCAGTGGTCGGTTGTGCACCGGCCGCTGTTTTTTCCTTCACGACACCTGTCACCAACACGCCAGGCGCCCCAACTGCTAGGTTAGAGTTGTATTAGACCTGCCCTTAGGCGCTTGACTTTAGAACCCTGCTGTGCGTAGAATCAGATTAGGTATCCACTATGGAGTATAAAGACTATTACAAAATTCTAGGCGTCGAGCGTAAAGCCAGCCAGGATGAGATAAAAAAAGCCTATCGCAAACTCGCGATGAAGTTTCATCCGGACCGCAATCCGGACGACACGCAGGCTGAAGAGCATTTTAAAGAGATCAACGAGGCCTACCAGGTTTTAAGCGATCCAAAAAAGCGAGCACGTTACGACCAGTTAGGCGCTTCTTATTCGCAATGGCAGCAACGCGGCGCACCCGGTGATTTTAACTGGGGCGACTGGGCCACCGGCCAACCCGGCAGTGGGGGACGTGTAGTCTACGAAGATCTGAACGACATCTTCGGCGGAGGCGGCTTCTCGGATTTCTTCCAGGCCATCTTCGGCGGATTGGGAGGCATGGGCATGGGAACGGCCCCACGCCAACGTCAACGCGCGCCCCAGCGCCGTTACGAACAGCCGATCACGATCTCGCTCGAGGAGGCTTATCACGGCGCGACGCGGCTGCTGCAAAACGGCAAACGGCGCATCCAGGTCAAAATTCCGCCCGGAGCACGCACCGGCACGAAAGTGCGCGTCAAGGGAGAGGCCCCCGGCGGCGGCGACCTGTATCTCAAGGTCACAGTCGCCGACCATCCCCACTTTAAACGCAAAGGCAGCAATCTGCACACCACGACCACGATTGACGTTTTCACTGCCATTTTGGGCGGCGAGGCAAATGTGCGAACGCTGGACGGCAAAGTCGTTTTGACCATTCCGCCCGGCACGCAGCCGGAGCAGGTCTTTCGTCTGGCCGGACGCGGGATGCCCAAGTTGCGCAATCCCCAGGAGAAAGGCGACCTGTACGTACGCGTCAAAGTCAAGATCCCCAAAAAGCTGACCGCCGAGCAAAGAACATTGCTCGAAAAGGCATCCCGGAAGAAATAAGCAGCACGCCCCATCAATATTTCGAAACAGGAGTAAGGCATGAAACGTATCTGGATCATTTTATCGGTACTGGTGCTGGCAGCCCTGGCCTGCCAGGCGACGGGTCTCACCCCGGTGGCTTCGCCGCCCCCTGCCGCGATTGAAACCGGAACGCCGCCCCAGTCACAGCCGCCGCAAGAGAACCTCACCGTCTCCATTCCCCAGCAGGAAGCGCTAACGGCCCTGTATGAGCAGGCGCTCCCCGGCGTCGTCTCGATTCGCGTGATAACCGACCAGGGAGGCGGCCTGGGCTCCGGCTTCGTGCTCGACGACCAGGGTCACATAGTGACCAACTTCCACGTCGTTGATGGCGCCAAGCAAGTGGAAGTGGATTTCGCCTCCGGCTACAAAACCTATGGCACGGTCATCGGCACCGACCTGGACTCGGACCTGGCCGTGATCAAGGTGGACGTTCCGGCGGAGGAATTGTATCCGCTCAGGATGGGCGACTCGAATCAACTCAAGGTCGGCCAGACCGTGGTCGCGATCGGCAACCCCTTTGGGTTAAGCGGCACAATGACCACCGGCATCATCTCCGCCCTGGGCCGGACGCTCGACTCGGCGCACGACGCCCCCGGCGGCGGCTTTTTCACCGCTGGCGACATCATCCAAACCGACGCAGCCATCAACCCCGGGAATTCAGGCGGGCCGCTGTTCAACCTGAGCGGCGAGGTCATCGGCATCAACCGCGCCATCCGCACAACGAACTACACCGAGGCCGGCGACCCACTCAACTCCGGTATCGGCTTCGCCGTCTCGATCAATATCGTCAAACGGGTCGTGCCGGGTCTTATCGAAGATGGCAAATACGATTACCCCTATATCGGCATCTCAGCGCTCAGCGAACTAAGTTTGCACGAGATCGACGCCCTGGGGCTGGAGCGCTACACCGGCGCTTACGTGATCAGTGTTGCGCCGGGCAGCCCGGCCGATAGAGCCGGCGTGCAAGCCGGGACCCGCCAAAGCGGCATCGACAGCCTGCCCCAAGGCGGCGACTTGATCACCGCGATCGATGGACAGCCGGTATTGCAATTCGATGACCTCCTGAAGTACCTCATCAACAACAAATCGCCGGGCGACACGGTCACGTTAACCGTCCTGCGCGACGGCGACGAAATCGATCTGACCATCACCCTGGCCAAACGACCATAAAGACAGGGAACAGAGATCAGTACCCATAAGGAGTGAAATGCCTGCAAATTGAGGCCTCGGCAGCCTCGGTCTCAGTCAAGTTCCGGCTCCCGGTCAAGCGACTTAGTTGGATAGTACGGGGCGAGTCACAAAAGGAGATAACCATGTTAACGGACAGTGCTCTGCGTGAACTGCTGGAGTATGTAAGTCCTGATCCAGTATTAAGCGTGTATTTGAACACCGATTTGTCGGAAGGCAATGTAGACGTATACAAACTAAATCTGCGTACTCTGCTTAAAGAAGTTGACCTGCCCGAAGACACTGCTGCGGTCTTGCAATATTTTGAACACGAACGAGATCGGAGTAGACGCAGCATTGCCATGTTTTCCTGCGCTGCGCAAGATTTTTTCCGTGCCTATCCGTTAGCCGTGCCGGTACACAGCCGCGTACACGTCGCCAATCGTCCTTATTTCAAACCGCTGGCTCACCTGCTGGACGCTTATGGCAGTTACGGCGTTGTGTTGGTTGACAAGCAGGGCGCGCGGCTGTTCCTGTTCCACCTGGGAGAATTGATAGAGCAAGAGGGAGTGCTGGGCGAGGATGTCCGGCATACCAAACGCGGCAACGCCTCCAGCGTCCGCGGACGGCGCGGCGGCGCATCGGGGCAAACGCATTCCAGCAAGACCGTGGCCGAGCGCAACATCAAAGACGCGGCAGATTTCGCAGTGCGCTTCTTCGAAGAGAACCATGTGCGCCGCATCCTGATCGGCGGAACGGAGAGCAACACAGCAAAATTCCGCAGTCTTCTGCCCAAAACCTGGCAGAGTCTGATCGTGGGCACATTGCCAATGAGCATAACCTCCAACCCGAAAGACATACTGGAACGTGCGACAAAAATTGGCAGCGAAGCCGAACAAAAGCGGGAGGCTCGCCTGGTAACGCAGATGGTCACCGCAGCCGCCAAAGGCGGTGAGGGCGTCGTCCGGCTGGACGATACGCTGACCGCGGTGCGTGAGGGCCGCGTGCAAACCTTGATCGTCCACGATGAATTCCACGCATCCGGCTACAGGTGCGAAGGCTGCGGCTACATTACCACGCAGAAACCGAAAACCTGTCCCTTCTGCGGCAAGGGTTTTACGCAAATCCCCGATGCGGTCGAGATGGCCGTTCGGCAGGCAATGCAGGCGGGCAGCGAGGTGGAGGTCGTACGCGACAACGAAACCATGAAAGAAATCGGCATCGGCGGATTGTTGCGATACTAAAAAACTCCCGCAGGTTTCGGACCTGCGGGAGTTTTTCTCGCGAAAACACATATGCCTGGATGGGATGCAAATCCCATCCTTTTGTTTTAACGGATGCGCTGTTCCTTCCAGATATCGGCTTCGTTATGGTAGCCGGCCTGCTCCCAGAAACCGAGCCGATCCTGACGCATGAATTCGAGGGAGCGCAGCCATTTGGCGCCTTTCCAGAAATAGGGTGTCTTCAAATCCGGCCGATCGGGGATATAGCCCACCACGCCGCGCAACGGGTAACCATGATCAGGGGTCAGCGGCTCGCCATTGAAATGCGTCGCCATCAGGAAATTCTCCTGCAAGGCGACCTCCAGCGGCAAATTGACCATGAAGCCGTACTCGGCATGCTGCATCACGTATTTGGCCGTCGGTTTGGGTTTGATGAAACCCTGCTCGATCAGCGTCCGTATCGAAACGCCCTCCCAAACGGTATCCGCCTTGCTCCAGCGCGTTACGCAATGGATGTCCATTTTAACCCGCGTGCGCGGCAAGGCTTGGAATTCGTCCCAAGTCCAGCTTTTTTCCTCTTCGACTTCACCCCAAACGCGAAAAACCCAGGTGGCCGGATTGAAAGGCGGCACCGGCCCATAGTGCAGGACGGGGAATTTAAGCGTCAGCGCCTGGCCAGGCGGCAGACGGTTTTCTTCGCGGATGCGTTCTTCTTCTTTGCGGCGGTCAGCGCTTTTAAATACAGGCATAGTCGGGTAGCTCCTGCCCCTGATTATATCCCTTGCTTGCGAGGGAAATATTAAACGTCAACGATCTTTTCGTGAACCGCAGGCGCGGGTACGCCCCGAAGGCAGGGGTATGGAGGGGCAAGCTGTACCCACTCTCAAATTCAAACTTTAAGAGTCGTCATCCGCCCCTGCCTTTGCGAGGCTAGAAAGAATAACTCTCTCCCGGCTTGAGCACGACAACCTTTGTGTCGGTCTCTTTTTCCACACGGCTGGCCCAACCGGTCGGGTCTTGCGAAATCAAATCCCAGGTATTGTAGTGGATCGGGATGACCGCCTTCGGGCGCAAGAGCTTGACCGCCTTGAGCGCATCATCAGGGCCCATCGTGAAGTTGTCGCCGATGGGGAGAACTGCCAGGGCAAGTCCCTCTTCGCCGATCAGGGCCATGTCGCCAAACAGGCCGGTATCCTGGGCCATGTAAATTTTCACCCCCTCGTTGGTGGTCAACAGGAAGCCGGCCGGGTTGCCGCCATAGGAGCCGTCCGGCAGCGCCGAGCCGTGCAACGCCAGGGTCAGTTTGAGATAACCAAAGGGATGTCTGAACCCGCCACCCAGATGCTGCGGGTGCGTCTTCTCCACCCCCTGCCCGCTGAACCAGGTAGCGATCTCGAAATTGCTGATCACCATTGCGCCGGTGCGTTTGGCAATGGCCACCGCATCGCCGACGTGGTCGCCGTGCCCGTGGCTGACGAGGATGAAATCCGCATCCACCTTGTCCGCGCTGGTGCTCGCGGACGGATTGCCGCTGAAAAAGGGGTCAATCAACAGTTTGTAGCCGCCTGTCTCCAGCCCAAGCGTGGCATGGCCGTACCAGGTAAGTTTGTCAGTCATCACGTCCTCCTTGTGATTTATGAATATCAGAGACCATTCATAGTATAGGCAAAAAAAGGGGCAAGGTCAATTTGATAAATATCCAACTTTCATAAAACCAGTTGGCAATTAGACAAAAAGACTCTATAATTTTGTAAACGGACATCCGGGAGGGCCAATATGCCGAGGAAACCGACTTTTCGCCAGCGCATGCAATATCTTCGTGACAGGTCAATGTCACGAGGCACACCGGCCCTGATCGGGGGACTACTGGTTGCATCAGCCATCATCATTGTGCTCACAGCAGGATTCGTCACTCTAACAAATACAGCTCCAGATGGACAAACTTTCCCCAAACTGCTCTGGGACAGCCTGATGCGGACACTCGACCCGGGCACAATGGGCAGCGACGCGGGAAAGCCGCTCTTCTTGGGGGCAATGTTATTTGTGACGCTAGGCGGCATCTTCATCGTCAGCGCGTTGATTGGCGTGCTAAGTAGTGAACTCGACCAACAATTGGAACGTTTGCGCAAGGGGCGCTCCCTCGTTCTGGAAAATAATCACACAGTCATCCTCGGCTGGTCACCACAGATCTTTACTATCTTGTCTGAATTAATGATCGCCAACGAAAACCAAAAACGCGCCCGCATCGTCGTGCTGGCAGAAAAAGACAAGGCCGAGATGGAAGACGAGATTCGCGAGCGTGTGGAAAGCCGGGGCAGCACACGCGTCATCTGTCGCAACGGCAGCCCGATCGACCTGACCGATCTGGAAATCGTCAGCCCGCACACAGCACGCGCTATCATCGTCCTGCCACCCGAAAACGATGACCCGGATTCCTACGCCATCAAAGCCATACTGGCGATTACGAACAATCCCCACCGTCACCCCGAACCGTATCATATTGTCACGCAAATCCGCGATGCGAAGAATCTGGATGTCATCCACATGATCGGTGAAAAAGACATCGTCCAGCCCATACTGACCAGCGACCTGATCGCCCGCGTCATGGCACAGACCTCGCGTCAGTCTGGCTTATCGGTTGTCTACACGGAATTGCTCAACTTTGAAGGGGATGAAATTTATTTACAGGAAGAACCAACTCTGGTTGGAAAAACTTACGGCGAGGCCCTGACAGCCTACGAAACATCATCCGTGATGGGATTGCGTAAGGCAGACGGGAGCATCATGATAAACCCGCCACTGGACACTCCCATCGAAACCGGAGACAAGGTCTTTGCCATCACCGAAGACGACGACACCCTGACCATCTCCGGCTTGGACAAAATCCCCATTGACGAAGGCCTGATCCGGACAAACGGCAGGCTCCGCCAGCCAACTCCTGAAAAGACACTCATCCTGGGCTGGAACCGCTGTTCATCAACGATCATCCGTGAGTTAGATAACTACGTGGCAAAAGGCTCCCAAGTTCTGGTGATCGCTGATGCAGACGCCGAGCAGGAAATCAAGCAGTGCGCTGGCGACTTGGTCAATCAGGAGGTAACCTTCCGACACGGCGATACCACCGACCGCCACCGACTGGACGAACTCCATGCCGCCGACTACAACCACATCATCGTCCTGAGTTACGACGGGATGCCGATTCAGGAAGCGGACGCCAAAACACTGGTCACACTGCTACATCTGCGCGATATTGCCGAGCACGACCAAACACCATTTTCAATCGTCAGCGAGATGCTCGACCTGCGCAACCGTCAACTGGCCGAGGTCGCCCATGTGGATGACTTTATCGTCAGCGACCACCTGGTCAGCCTGATGATGGCACAACTATCAGAAAACGCCGATTTGCACGCCGTCTTTGAAGACATCTTCGATCCTGAAGGCTCAGAAATCTATCTCAAGCCAATCAGCGACTATGTAGAATTGGGCCAGCCGGTCAATTTCTACACACTGGTCGAAGCTGCCCGACGCCGCGGCGAGACGGCCATAGGCTACCGCCTGGACGTCGAGGCGGATAATGCGGATAAATCGTACGGCGTGCATGCCAACCCTGACAAATCCAACCCGGTCACCTTCAGCGAAGGCGACAAGCTCATCGTCCTGGCGGAGAATTAGCGGACATATCGCCTCCCTACGCATATATGTGCCGCGCACCCTGGATGTGCGCGGCACGTTTAGATTTCAGGTGGTGGTCGAGTTGAAATGCTGATTTTCAACGCGAATTGTGCGAATGGGACGAATACCGCGAAGGGCCCAAAACCATTCGAAAAATTCGTGGATTTCGCGGCATTCGCGCTCCAATCCCGCCATCCAGCGAAGACTCTGCGGTCATGAAGGCTCTCGCCTCCTGCGCCCTGACCGCTGTCAAATCGCGAACAGGCTCACACTTTCAATATGGTACGTCTGGGGGAAAAGGTCGAACGGCGTCACTTGTTTCAGTTGATAGCCACCCTTGATCAAACGCGCCGCGTCGCGCGCCAACGTGGACGGATCGCACGAGACGTAGGCCAGCGTACCCGGCTTCAGCGCCAGGATCGCGTCCAGAACGCGGCGGTCGAGGCCAGCGCGCGGCGGATCGACGAGGATCACGTCGGGCTTCATGTCCAGCGCGGGGAGCACGTCTCCCGCCGCGGCCTGGTAGAGTTCCACGTTGTCGAATTCATCCAGGTTGACGACAAAGTCGTCGCTCGCCGAGGGGGAAGATTCGACGCCAACCACCCGTCCGATGCGCGGCGCGAGGAAAGCGCTGAACAGCCCCACGCCGCAGTACACATCCAGCAGGACAGACCGGGGCGTGAGGGGTAAACTCTCAAGCAGGTGCGTCACCATTTTCCCTGCCATGGCAGTATTGACCTGGAAGAACGAGCCGGCCGAGACGCGGAAAGAACGGCCGCCCACTTGCATGACGAGATGATCGTCGCCGGCCATCACCACCGCGTCGCCGCCAGTCAGGTGGACGACCGAAATGCCCGCTTCGAGGGTCATTTCAGGCGTTTGGGGGTCGTCTGATGCAAGCACCAGCATCAGGTCATCGTCCGCGCCGAGGCGGAGCGAGACCCGCGTCAGATTCGTGCCAGGATCGAATTCCAACTGCGGCCAGAGGGCGTCGAGGGCGGCTTCGGGCAGATGACATTCCGTGACGGGAACGATTCCCGGGGACGGACTTAGCCCGACCCCGGCGCGTGCGAAACCCAATTTTCCGTCTTCAGTCAGGTGGAACTGGATGTGATTGCGATAATTCCACGCTTGCGGCGAGGGAACAACAGGTTTGACCGGCGGATTCTCGATCTTGCCAATGCGGGTCAGTTGGTCGCGCAAGATCCCTTCTTTGGCGCGCAACTGCGCATCGTAAGGCATGTGCTGGTAGTGGCAGCCGCCGCAGGTCCTGAAATGGGGACATTTCGGCTGAATGCGCTCCGGCGAGGCATCGAGCACTTCCAGCAATTCGGCGCGGGCATAGCCGCGTTTTTCGACCGCCAGGCGGATGCGGACACGCTCGCCCGGCAAAGCATAGGGAACAAAGACGGCGCGGCCATCTTCCAATCGTCCCATAGCCTCGCCGCCGTAGGCGAATTTTTCGAGCGTAACCGTGTATGGCTCGGGGGTCATGAAGCGGATAATCGCTGGCGCAATTCCCAAAGCCTGCCCAGCACATCTTCCAGGCGGGCAGCCAATTGTTCGGGCTTGCCAGTGGTCACATCGTCCTCGTTCTCGAAGACGACATAAGGCACGTCCATGCCGCGCACCGTGACAAAATCCGGGTTGGGCTTGGAAAAATCGGTCCAATCATCGTCGCGGTAGAGACGCTCCAGTTTTTCGTCCGGCAAACCATGCTCGAGAATGCTGTCCGGCCGGTCGGGGTTAAAACGGCGGCGGTTCTTGCGCAGCGATTCTTCAAAGGGCACATTCACATAAACGATCGCCGCGCGCGTCAAAATCTCATCCGAAAGGTGAGTGAAGGCTTCCGCATAACCGCCGTGCTCGCTGCCGCGCGAAAACTCGATCAGCGTTGTCTTGTTTTCGTGGTAATCCACATCGCGCAGACGTTTCTGGTATTCCAGGCTGATCCGCTCGATCAGCAAATGCCAAAAGTACGGATATTTGAAATTTCCGTCTTCGTCAGTGTGTATACGCGGCTGCCTCAATTTCCTGCTCAAGATACGATCTTCCTCGAACCAGGCCCAGAGCATGGGGAAGTCATCCAGGACATCCAACGCGGCGAGGTGATAGCGGTCGCGCCGGACATCGGGCTGGGTGCGCGTCAAAAAGTCGATGATCTCGCTTTTGCCGGATGCAGGGCGGCCAATCAGGACGAGAACGTCAAAGGTGTTTTTGGTCATAGGCAATATCAAACAGGGCAAGCCTGCTACCCTTTCTTGAATTCTTCCATCGCTCCCAGCAGGGTTTCAATATCCGCCATTTGCGTCTCACCCATGTGGGCGATGCGGAAGGTCTTGTTCTTGAGCGGACCGTAGCCGTTGGCAAGGCGCATGCCGCGTTCCATCAGAAAGGCGTTCAAATCGCCAATACCCCAGCCAAGGTCGTTCTTGATCGTGGTAACGGTCTGCGAGCGATAGCCCTGCGGCGCGTAAATGGACATGCCCTGTGATTCGGCCCACTCGTGAACCCGCTTTGCCATCGCGCTGTGACGGGCAAAGCGCGCTTCGATCCCCTCTGCAAAAATGCGCTCAAACTGCTTGTCAAGGGCATAGATCAGTGAAACAGCCGGGGTAGCGGGCGTGGAGTCTTTCAAGCGGTGTTTCTCCAGCCGCAGCAGATCAAAGTACCAGCCGCGATTCTCGACAGTTTCAGCCTTCTTCAGCGCGCGGTCGGAGACGGCAGCCAGCGCCAGTCCGGGCGGCAGCGCCAGGCATTTTTGCGAGGAGGTCAACACCATGTCCAGCCCCCAATCGTCCACGGCGATCTTCGCGCCGCTAAAGGATGAGACCGCGTCCACAAGGATGAGCACGTCCGGGTCCACGGCATGAACCGCAGCGGCCACCTCTTTAACGGGATTCATCAACCCGGTCGAGGTCTCGTTATGGACGAGGGCGACCGCTTCGTAATCCCCCAATTTCACCTTTTCGGCCACCGCGTCGGGCGAGACGGGCCGATCCCAGTCGAATTCCAACTTGTCGGCCTGTTTGCCGTTGGTCAGCGCCACATCGTACCAGCGGCTGCCAAAAGCGCCGTTGACGCACGAAAGCACACGTTCCTGCACCAGATTGCGCATGGCGGCTTCCTGCAGGCCTGTGCCGGAGGAGGCCGTGATCAAAACGCGCTGCCGCGTGAAAAAGACCTGCTGGGCCTTCTCCGCGACTCGGCGAAAGATGGCCTCGAACTCCGGGCTGCGGTGCGGCACCATCTGCCGCGCCTGCGCTTGCAAGACCTCGTCGGCGACGTCCACCGGGCCGGGAACGAACATGTGAGACATGAGCTTCTCCTATAAAAGTACCTTGCGAGGTTACTTCAGGAAAAAGGACAGGGCAACCAGGATCACGAAGAACGAACCCGCCAAAACGCCAATGCGTTTCAGGTCGTTCTTGACGTGCGTGTAATCCGGATTGAATTCGGTCGTCGCACGGCGCGGGGAAGAGACCGCGCCGGTCGTTGTCCGCCGTTTGCTAACCTGTCGTTTTCGTCTTTTAGCCATCGTATGCTCCTAAGGATTTTGTAATTTTGCAAAGACAACAATACGTTGTTTGTCTATCAAATAAGGATAACAAGAGATCAAAGTCACCGTCGGATCGCTGGTCGCGGCCATCACCTCGACCTGGGTCGGTTCGACGATCTGCGTACGGGTAATGGTGTAAACGTACTGCCGCTGCTGGGTATACAGGAAAATCTGATCCCCGGCCTTCAATTTGTCCAAATAACGGAATATCTCGCCATAAACGTCATTGTGCGCCGAAAGGACCACGTTCCCGACCTGACCGGGAGGCGACGACCCGATATGCTGGCCAACGCCCTTTTTGAGCTGCTCCCAGCCGTCGCCCTGGACGATGGGCGCATCTATATCGAGCGCCGGGATTTGCAGACGGATGGCCTGCTCCGGCCCCGGCGTGGGCAGCGGCAAATCCGCCAGGGACTGCACCATCGGGCGAAGGTGCTCCGGGATCTCGGCTTCGTTGGGTCGCGTGTTGCCCTTGGCGTCCGGCGGCGTGTGACCGGATGGCAGCACCACGGCCATGACCAGCGGCGTGGGCGTGATCGTCGGCTGCTCAAGAGCGGCTGCGACCTCCCGATTCAGATCACGCAGGATGCCCATCCCGTTCAGTACCACAGCCAGCAACCCGACCACGGCCAGCACCTCGACCACCAGCAAAAGCCGGTCCATCCAGCGGCGGCGAGGACGTTCTGCCGACGCGGGAGCCGCTTCACCTTCCGGCGTTTCGACCACCGAGTGGACGTCCAAATCCTCCAGCGGGGTAGGCGGCAGGTTGGGGGCCAGCCTAAGCGCCCGTCCGGTGCGGCGGAAGTGCTCCAGGCGTTCCTTGCGGGCGCCGCGCCGTTTCTCCATCAACAAATGGCGCAGTTCAGCAATCGAGAGGTCTTCGGGTGATTTGCGTTTTCGTCTCATGGTATCGGATGGGGATTATACCGCGTTATGGGGTTTCCCATCCTGGAATCATTCCATCCCTTTATGGGCTGCATACTTCCCCGTAGTCAAAGGCCTCGACGTTCCAAAGCGCGCTATCTGATGTTGAGTCGAGACTGAAACCGCACAGGTCTGGCCGGGCAGCAGCGACGCGCAGATGCGCATACAAAGGGATCGAGGGCAGGTCTTCGGAAAAGATGGCCTGGGTATCCTGAAAGGCGCTGGCATATTCCGGCTCATCCGGCAAGGCGCGCAGGGCACGCTGACAGGCTGCATCATACTCCCCATTGCTGTAGCCGCTTACGTTGGCCCCCAGCCAGTGATTTTCACGGTTGGGAATCTCCTGCGTCGTGTACCAACCGCAGGGCGGTTGAAACCCTTCGCTTCCTATCGCAAACTGCGCCAGGTCAAAGTTGCGACCAAAGAGCGGTCCGTCCGGGCCGGGCGCGTAAAACGCCTCCGGCGCGAGGTACTGCACGTCCACGCCGATGCCGCACTGCCGCAGCGACCGGCTCAAGATCTCG
The DNA here is from genome assembly GCA_013152325.1 of Chloroflexota bacterium. Classification (GTDB taxonomy): domain Bacteria; phylum Chloroflexota; class Anaerolineae; order Anaerolineales; family Villigracilaceae; genus Desulfolinea. The sequence continues at coordinate 1,601 of JAADGN010000024.1, read as the reverse complement.
CTCACCTGCCTGCGCTGGATGGCGGTCGTCGTCATGTAATTCAGCACCAGCGGCGTGCCGGAGGGCACAGCGGTCACGTTGTAGGCCTGTCGGGGCGTAGAGGGATCGCCATCGAGGTCTTTCCAGCCGATCTCGTCCAGGAGCAGCGTCGCCGTGGTAACGTCGAAAGCATAGGACGGTACGGACGGGTTGTACAAAGGGTGGCCCGCGGGAATATACGTATCCGGCACGGTGGACAGACCATGCAGCACCGTATCCACAACCTGCTGGCGATCCAGGCACATGGCAATCGCCCGGCGAGTACGACTATCGGCCAAAATATCGGGGCGGTCGCCGCCGGAAACATGACCATCGTCATAGGACGCCGGACGGATGCCAACCGCCAGCCATTCCATAGACATGGCGGTCACAACCGAAACCCTGACCTGCCCCGCATTCTGCAATTGCAGCAACAGGGCGGCCTGCCCGTCCAGCCGGATACTCGGATCGAGCAGGTCGCACTCGCCGTTCAGCAAGGCCGCCAACGCAGCGTCCGGATCGGCGACAAAGCGAAAGACCAGCGCATCCATCTTCGGCAGCCCTTCCCCCGCCCGGAAATACAACGGGTTTCTGGCAAGACGGATGAACTCGCCCGGCAGCCATTCCTCGACGACGTACGCGCCCCAGCCAACGGGGAAGCGCGCCGAGACGTCCGCATCCAGCAAGTCGGAGGGAGAAAAGCCCCCCCAGGCATGATACGGCATGGGAGCCCAGAAATTCGTCATGTAAGTCGCGTCACGATAGCCCGGCTTGCCGCGCCAGGTGAGCGTCAGCCGGTCGACCACCTCATACGATGCCGTGCGGTCGATCAGGAATTTCGAGACGGGCGTATCGGCATTGGAGGCCAGGTCAAAAGCATAGACCGAGTCGTCCGCGGTCAACGGCTCGCCATCCGCCCAGCGCAGGTTGGGCAGGAGACTGAACGTGACCGTCATCTGGTCCATTTCGAGTTCGCCCTGGCCGTCATAGGCGACAATACAAGAGGCGCTCTGACAGCCACTTGGATAGACCCGGACGCCAGCCGCCAGCGTGACAGGGAGACCGTCCGCATCCACGACCTCGTCCCCATCCGACACCGGGACAGACTCGATGAACGCGTCGCCATCCGCCAGACTGGGCATTTTTTGGAGGATGACCGGCTGGTACCCATACGACAGGCTGTCTATCGGGCCATCATAGACCGCGGCCAATACGCTGCGCGCGGCGGCATTCGGCTCGCCATAGGGATACAGCGTGTTGGGTTCCTGCCCCAGGCAAACCGTCAGTTCACTCGGCGCGGGGGCGGCTGTGGGCGTCGAAACGGGAGCAGGCGTCGGCCGGGGTCGCGAAGCATCCGCAGGCGTCGGCCCGGCCCCAGACTGGCAGGCAGTCACAAACGACAGGGAAGCAAAGACAATCCAGAGGAAAGAACGATGAGATAGTTTCACAATTATCCTCCCTTAAACAAACCGGACAGGATAGGATTCTCATCGTAATCTGTGCAATTTGAATCCTATCCCATGGTGTCACCACGCGTAATTTTACCGGTTAATCTCGCTTTTCAGGTAATCAATCGCGGCCTG
>JAADGN010000007.1 GCA_013152325.1 Chloroflexota bacterium | reverse complement strand
TTTGCCAAAGCTAATTCAACAACAATAGACGATAGGGGTGTAAGGTCAGGTCGTTCCCGGCGTGGAGAGTTTCTCCTGTAAGTTGATCGACGAATTCGTAAGCTGTACCGTACATGCGCAGCAGATTGGCAGAGACGGTTTGCTTGTGCTCGGAAAAATTCGCCAGCGCCAGTATGGTCTCTCCCTTGTGTGTACGCTTGTAGCCCAAGACGTGCGGATTGTCTGTGTTGATGACCTGCAGCGTGTTCCCACCCAGTGCGGGGATGGTTTTGCGCAGATGGATGATGCGCTTCATCCCCTGATAGATGCGTCCCTCGATCGTGTTGGGGTCGCGGCGGCGTTCCATTTGCGCCCAATCGGTCGTGATGCGGTGCACCCAGCGGGTATCGTGTTTGTGTGCGGGATCGTTTCGGAAGTCATAATCGTTCAGTCTGCCGATTTCATCGCCCAGGTATATCACCGGAATACCGCCTGCGGTCAGGATGATGCCGTGGATAAGCAGAATCCGCTGGATGGCGAGTTCGATTTCGTCCGCATGATTTCCCCGCAGGGCTTTTTCCAGTCCGGCCAGTGAAGCGCACGTGCCGCACACGCGGGCATCGCCGGTTTTTGTGTTCTCCTGGAAAGGAAGCCCGCGCGCAAAACTGTCGGGAAAGCGCCCGGTGTAGAAAGCGTTAAGAAATTGACGGTGGTCGTAACTGTTGATGCCCAGGCGGGCGGCGTCCTCATCGGAAAATGTCCAGCCGATGTCATCGTGACTGCACACGTAGTTGATCCAGGTGGTGCCTTCCGGCAGATGGTAGCGTTCCCGCAGGGCCTGTTCGAGCAGGTTGACCTCCCGGGTCGCCAGTGTATTCCACAGCAGGGCCATCAGCAGGGGATTGTAGGAGAGCTGGCACTCTTCAGAGGCGATGTACTTGACCACAGCGTCGGGGTGGACAATGGCTTCGGATTTGAAAATCAACCCGGGCGAGGCGATGCGTGCGACAGCGTTGAAGGCGCGGATCAGGGTGTGCGCCTTCGGCAGGCTTTCGCAGGTTGTGCCGAGTTCCTTCCAGGTGAAGGCCAGCGCGTCGAAGCGCAGGACGTCAACGCCCGTGTTGGCGAGGAAGAGCATTTCGGCGGCCATCTGGTTGAAGGTGGCAGGGTTGCTGTAGTTCAGGTCCCACTGGTAGGCGTGGAAGGTGGTCCAGACCCATTCGGTCTCATCTCTCCCTTGAAGAGAGGGGGCGGAGGTGAGAGGTGAGAACGCGCCCGGGTGTTCGTCGGGGAATATCTCGCGCAGGTGACGCTCGTAGGCGTCTGGCATCGTGCGGTTGGGAAAGATGTGGTAGTACTGTCGGCAAACCGGATCCCCCTGGCGGGCTTTGACGGCCCATTCGTGGTCATCGGCAGTGTGGTTGAGCACGAAATCGAGCACCAGGCTGATGCCAGCCTGGCGCAGTTCTTCGGCCAGGGCGCGCAACTGGGCGACCGTGCCCAGGCGCGGCGCGACTTGTCGGTAGTCGCCGACTGCGTAGCCGCCGTCGTTATCGCCCGGCCGTGTCTTGAAGAGCGGCAGCAGGTGCAGGTATGTCAGGCCGAGTTCTTGAAAGTAGGGGATTTTCTGGCGTACGCCATTCAGGTCGCCGGCGAAGAGATCCACGTAGCACACGCCGCCCAACATTTGATTGGACTGGAACCAATTGGGCGCGTTTTCGCGCTGTGTATCCAGTTCCCGCAGCAGGGACGGGCGTTCCAGCCAGGATTGCGCCATCCGGGCCAGCAGTTCTTCAAGGTAATAGAAAAAGTCGTAGTGTCCCTGATATAGCTCCAGCAAATGGCGGAACAGGCGCGGGAAGTGGATTTGCAGGCGGCGTTGGAAGTCATCCCACGCGACGGGGTCTTGCTTGATGCGCGCGGCAAAGCGGCGTTCCAGGCGGGGAATGATGCGTTCGAGGGTGTAGGTGGTATCAAAGGACATGGTGAAAGCAGGCAGGTGGGTGATGTGTCAATGCGCTGACGCTTGTTGCGCTAACGCCATTGCGCCCAATACACCGGCGCGGTTTCCCAGCGCGGGCGGGACGATGTAGGTATCTATCCCTTGCAGGATTTCGGGAACTTGCACGTAGTTGTTGAGCAAGGTTTGGACCCCTCGTTGGATTTTTGGGAAGAGTTGGGCTTGCGCCATCACGCCGCCGCCGAGGATGATGCGCTGAGGGGAAAGCGTGCAGATGAAAGTCGCCAGCCCCAGCGCCAGGTAATGGGCTTCCAGTTCCCAGGCGGGATGATCGGATGGCAGGGTTTCGGCGCGCTGACCCCAGCGGGCTTCGATGGCCGGGCCGCTGGCGAGTCCCTCCAGGCAGTCGCCGTGGAAGGGACAAGTGCCGGGGAATGGGTCAGCCTGCCGGTCGTGGGGGATGCGGATGTGTCCCATTTCCGGGTGGAGCAGGCCGTGCATCAGTTTCCCGTTGACCAGGCCGCCGCCGCCGATCCCGGTGCCGATGGTCAGGTAGATGAAGGTGTCCAGTCCCTGGGCTGCGCCCCAGCGCTGTTCACCGAGCGCCGCGCCGTTGACGTCGGTGTCGAATCCGACGGGCACGTCGAAATGCTGGCGCAGCGCGCCGACGAAGTCAGTCTGCGCCCAGCCGGGCTTGGGGGTGGTGGTGATGCGTCCGTACGCGGGCGAGGCGGGGTCAGGGTCGAGCGGGCCGAAGGCGGCCGCGCCGATGGCGGCGAGAGGGCCGAGGGCCTGTTCCTGCTCTTGCAAAAAGGCAACGGTGCGCGCCAGCGTCTCTTCCGGTGTGGTGGTCGGAAAGCGGGTTTCGGCGCGCAGGTCGTCGGGGCCGGTGCCCACGGCGACCACGAATTTTGTGCCGCCCGCTTCGATGCCGGCGAAAAGGTCGTTGGTCATTGGCCGTTGGTCGGGTCGGTCTGTGGTCAAGGGGTTATTGTCCATTGTCCAGCCTCAGCCAGCGGTACTCGTGGGGTTGAAGTTTGTCTGGAGGGTCAACGCTTTGCCCGCTGAACAGGTCATGCAGGGGGGCGTCGCGGGGGGGCAGGGCGATTGTTTGCGGGCTGTCGCTCAGATTGTTGAGAATGAGCAGGGTTTCGTTTTGGTGGCTGCGGGTATAGGCTGCGACAGTGGTTGTGCCGACGTCTATCCAGGCGAAGTCGCCCCAGCCGAAGGCGGGATGCTGCTTGCGGATGGCGATCATGCGCCGCAGGGTGTGGAACAAGGACGCGGGATCGGCCATTTGTGCGGCGACGTTGACTTGCTTGTAGCCAAAAACGGGGTCGTCGATCACCGGCGCGTAGGGGCGCACGCCGGGGGTGGTGAATCCGGCGTTGGGGCTGGCATCCCACTGCATGGGCGTGCGTACACCGTCGCGGTCGTTCAGCAAGATGTTGTCGCCCATGCCGATTTCGTCGCCGTAGTAGAGCACGGGCGAGCCTGGCAGGGTGAAGAGCAGCGAGTTCGCCAACTCGATTTTGCGGCGGTCATTGTCCAGCAGGGGGGCCAGGCGGCGGCGGATGCCCAGGTTGAGACGCATGCGCGGCTGCGGGGCGTATTGCCGCCACATCCACTGGCGCTCTACCTCGGTGACCATTTCGAGGGTCAGTTCGTCATGATTTCTCAGGAAGGTGCACCATTGGCAGTTTTCGGGAATGGGCGGCGTGCGGTCGAGAATCTTTGCTATGTCATCCACGCGGCCTTTTTTGAGCGCCATGTAGACGCGCGGCATAATGGGAAAATGGAAGCCCATCTGGAATTCGTCGCCGGGAACGGTGGGGTCGGCGAGATCGCCGCCGAAGTAGGGGC
>JAADGN010000066.1:36215-45754 GCA_013152325.1 Chloroflexota bacterium | reverse complement strand
TGTGGAATTCCATTGTGGTTAACGACAGCAGGGGTACTCATTACAGTACTCCTGCTGTCGTTTTGCACGTGTGTGCCACAATGTGGCACGTTTGGATGGCGGTGGTCATATTTTCCCGACGGACCGCTTTTCTCCGGCGGCTTGCTCAAGGATTTCAAAACCGGCGTGGATCAGGTTTCGCAGACCTGTTTCGTCCATGGGGTTACCTGCCTCGAGGCGTTCGATATGGCGCAGCAAAGAACCCCGTACTCCACTGGCCCAGTGGGCCCAAACTGAGTCGGCGGACAAACGCTCCAAGCAGTTTGGCAAGATGCAGTGAGTCGTTTGTGTTGCCCATGATGTGCTGCAAGGGGGAACAAAATACAAGTGCCCCCGGCGCGACTCGAACGCGCAACCTACTGATTCGAAGTCAGGCGCTCTGTCCATTGAGCTACGGGGGCGTGCCGGGTATTATACCTTAAAAGCCAATCGCGGCTTTCTCGCTTTCATTTTTGGGAGCATTCGGATTCTGATGAGGGAGGCATGCATCTGCAATATTTGGATGTTCCCCTATTTTTTCGTGAAGGTAACGTCTGACGGCGTGATGGCGGGGCGATCAAACATTTCGGTGTGCAGCCCGCATTCCGTTTTACCTTTGGCGTCCCAACGACCGGCGCGGTCATCTTCCCCCGGGCGGATCGGACGGGTGCAGGGTTTGCAGCCAATGCTGGGATATCGTTCCAGCGGCAGGGGGTGTTGCGGCAGGTCATGTTTTTGAATATAAGCCCAAAGGTCAGCTTTGCGCCAATTGAGCAGCGGCGCGATGCGCAAAACCCCGTCTTTTTTGAGTTCCAAAATTTTGGCTTTGGCTCGATTGTCGGTCTGTTCGCGGCGGATGCCGGTTATCCAGGCTTGTGCGTCCTGCAAAGCGATTTTCATGGGCTGTACTTTGCGGATGTAGCAGCACAGGTCTGGGTCTTCCTGGGGCAGGTTGCGCCCAAATCGCCGCAGGAAGACGCTCCAGGTGTCGTTGGGCCGCAAATCTACGATGTTTAGCCCCCAGATGCGTTCCAGTTTTTCCCTGAATATCAGCGTTTCCCAAAAATGAAAACCCGTCTCCAGAAAACAGACGCGGATTTGGGGGTGCGCCTGCCTGACCATGTGGAGCAGCGGGATGCTGTGAGTTTGAAAGGACGAACTCATCACCAGATTTGGGTGGAATGTCTCGACTGCCCACGAGATGATCTCGGGCGGCGATGCGGTTTCGAATTCTTCCGAGATGGTTTCGATTTCGGAACGGGAAAGCGGAAAATTTGTCATGAGGTAAGTGGCGGCGCGGCTTTGTTGCCCGGCGCGTCAGCCCGCGAATTATACATTACTGTATGGCCGCACAGACCGCGCGGCGCGAAAAAACTTGCCTGTTATCTCGATTCCCCGTAAAATCAAGTGTACCTTGGAAAGGAACCCGAATGTCTGATTTGCAAGCTTTTGGCCAACGCCTGGTTGCCAACCTCGAACAAGTGATCGTGGGCAAACGCCGGTCACTGGAGTTGATCGTGGTCGGTCTGCTTTGTCAGGGTCACGTGCTGATCGAAGACGTGCCGGGGGTCGGCAAGACGGTGCTCGCCCGCAGCCTGGCAAAGTCGGTGAGTTGTACGTTCAATCGCATCCAGTTCACGCCCGATATGCTTCCGGGCGACGTGACCGGCGTCTCGATTTACAACCAGGAGACTCGCAAATTCGAATTTAGACCCGGCCCGCTGATCGGACAGATTGTTCTGGCGGACGAGATCAACCGCGCCACGCCCAAGACACAGGCTGCCTTGCTCGAAGCGATGGAAGAGCGTCAGGTGACTGTGGACGGTGTGACACATGAATTGCCGCGGCCGTTTATGGTATTGGCGACGCAGAATCCGATTGAATACGAGGGCACGTTCCCGCTGCCCGAAGCGCAACTGGACCGCTTCCTGCTTCGCCTTCGATTGGGTTATCCCGGCTCCTCGGACGAGATCCGCATCCTGGAGCGACAGCAACTGCGCCACCCCATCGAGACTCTCGAAGCGGTGGTCACAGGCGACGAAGTGTTGGAGGCGATTGAAGCCATCAAGAAGGTGTATGTTTCGGATGCGGTCAAACGCTATATCGTCGCGTTGACGGGTCAGACCCGCAAGAGCGGCGATGTGTATCTGGGCGCCAGCCCGCGCGGTAGTTTGGCGTTGTTCCGCACAGGACAGGCGCGGGCCGCGCTTCAAGGCCGCGACCATGTTCTGCCGGACGACATCAAGGCCCTGGCGGTGTCGGTTCTGGCGCATCGCATCATTGTCAGCCCGGCGGCGCGCCTGCGAGAGTTGAGCGCCGATCGTCTTGTGCAGGAGATCGTGTATAGTGTGCCGGTTCCGGGGGGAGATTATCGGGTTTCGGACGCCTAGTGGATTGACCGATGAAACGAGGCCGCATTTTCATCGTTTTGCTGCTCCTCGTTGGCGTTCTGGGGTCTCTGGTCACTGGCGCGTCGATCTATGTGCGGCTGTTGTACCTGAGTGTGCTGCTCATTGTGGGGAGCTGGGTGTGGGCCAGGCTTTCCCTTTCGGGGCTGACCGTTGTTCGCTGGGCGCGTTCGCTGCGCGCCAACGTGGGGGACATTTTTGACGAACATTTCGAAATCGATAACGACAATCGCTGGCCGTGTTCGTGGGTGGAGGTGCGCAATGAAGCGCCGATCCCTGCGGCCTCGGGGTCCCGTTTGCTGACGAAAATTGGCGGGCACCAGAAGCGTTCCTACCTGGCGCGGACATGGTTGACTCGACGAGGGAGTTTTCCGTTGGGGCCGACCCGGCTGTCGTCCGGGGATCCGTTGGGATTGTTTCGGGCGAGTAAACGTTTCCCGCCCAGCGGCGTGTTGGTCGTGCTGCCAATGCTGGTTAACGTCACATCCTTTCCATCGCCGCCCGGATTGCTGCCCGGGGGGAAGGTGGTTCGACAAAAAGCGCTGGGCGTCACGCCCCACGCGGCAGGCGTCCGGGAGTACGTGCCGGGCGATCCGCTGCGGCGCATCCACTGGCCGACGACCGTCCGCCGTCAGCGGTTGATGGTCAAGGAGTTCGATCAAGACCCGCAGGCGGAGGTCTGGCTGTTCCTGGACATCCAGCAGGACGTCCAGGCCTCGCTGGAGAAGGATGAGCCGCAGGCGCGTTGGGACGGGTGGCTGTTGGGTCGAAAACCCACTTTCGAACTGCCGCCTTCTACGCTGGAATATGGCGTTACAATTGCGGCTTCGCTGGCGCATTATTTCATCCGGCAGCGTCGGGCTGTGGGTTTGGTGGCCGCCGGCCAGACGAATATCGCCATCTCTGCAGACCGGAGCGTGCGCCAGGAGGAAAAAATATTGGAGACGCTGGCGTTTGTAAAGGCGAGCGGCAACCTTTCTTTGGCGAGCCTGGTTGCAGCGCAGGCCTCGCAGCTCCCGCAGGGGAGCAGTGTGGTGCTGATCACGCCCTCTGTGCAGCCGGAACTCAAGTTGGCGGTTGGTGATTTGCTGCGCCGCAATTTGCATCCGGTGGTGGTATTATTGGTCGCGGATTCGTTTGGCGGCCCCAAAGGCAGCGACGCGTTGGCGGAATCTTTGTCGGCGACAAATGTGCCGGTCTGTCGCATCGTTTGTGGAACAGACCTGGCCGCGGCCTTGTCGGGCCTTGCCGCGAATAGCCCATATCAGGAGATGTTTACATGGTTCAGACCGTCCACACGATAGACCTGAATTTCAAGAACCGCGCGGATGCGATTGCCTCTTATCTCATCCCGCATTCGAGCGGGGCTGTATTGGTGGAATCCGGCCCCGGTTCGACGTTGGAAGGGTTGAAGGCGGGGCTGGGAGCGCACGGGATGACGTTCAAGGATGTCACCCATGTTTTGCTGAGTCACATTCACCTCGATCACGCCGGAGCCGCGGGCTGGCTGGCGCGTCAGGGAGCGCGGATCTTCGTTCATCCGGTCGGCGCGCCGCACATGCTCAACCCGGAGAAATTGCTCGCCAGCGCCGGTCGTATCTATGGCGACCAGATGGATGCGCTGTGGGGCGAGTTTTTGCCTGTTCCCGAAGATAAGCTGACGGTTGTCCAGGACGAGGAGGAAATCGTCGTTGGAGACCTGCATTTTGTCGCTTTGCACACGCCGGGACACGCCGAACATCACTGTTCGTATGCGCTGGACGGCATTTGTTTTACCGGCGACATCGGCGGCGTGCGCATGCCCGGCCAGCATTATCTGCGTTTGCCGCTCGTTCCGCCGGAGCTGCATTTGGAGAAGTGGCGCGCGACTTTGGAGCGGCTGCAAAAGATGGGCTTCAGGCGCGTCGCCCCGACGCATTTTGGCATCTTCGACGATGCCGATTGGCATTTCCAGGCTGCGATAGATGTTGTGGACGATACGTCCCGCTGGCTGGAGAGAATCATGCCCTCCGACCCATCCCTGGATGAGCTGGGGGAGAAGGTTGCCGCCTGGATGCACGTGCAGGGGCTTGAAGCAGGCGTCAGCGAAGATGTTTTGCAAACGTACGAGATTGCCAATCCAGTTTCCATGTCTTCAATGGGTTTGGCGCGTTACTGGCGCAAATTCCGCCAGACAAACTGACAGACTAATGAACCAATGAACCAACCCCCAGGAGTGTTTTGATGAAAGACTTTATCGCTGTTTCTGACTATTCAGCCGAAGAACTGCAAGATTTACTCGATCTGGCCGTGCGCCTGAAAAAGGAGTATTTTGCGGGCGGCAACCAACCGCTGTTGCAGGGCAAGGTGCTGGCGATGATCTTCCAGAAGCCCAGCCTGCGCACGCGCGTTTCGTTTGACATGGCCATGCGTCATCTGGGCGGCGACGCGCTTTATCTCTCGCCGGCCGAGATTGGCTTGGGAAAACGCGAGTCCATCGCCGATGTGGCGCGCGTCATTTCGGGCTATGTCCAGATTGTGATGGCGCGCGTTTTCGACCACGCACACGTTGTCGAGTTGGCAAAATGGGCGACCGTGCCTGTGCTCAACGGGCTGAGCGATTACAATCATCCCTGCCAGGCGATGGCCGACGCGCTCACGATCTATGAGAAGTTTGGCTCGCTCAAGGGATTGAATGTAGCCTATGTCGGCGATGGCAACAACGTGGCCGTTTCGTTGATGTACGTCTGCACCAAGCTGGGCGCGAGTTTTGCGATTGCCAACCCGGAAGGGTACGGCCTCAGTCCGGATGCGGTTGAACTGGGCGAGAAATTTGCCGCCGAGACAGGCGCGTCTGTGCGTCTGGTGCGCGATCCGCACGATGCGGTGCGCGGCGCGAACGTCATTTACACCGACACCTGGACCAGCATGGGGCAGGAGGAGGAAGCCGCCCGGCGGGCGAAGGTCTTCCCGCCTTACCAGGTCAACGCGGCCTTGGTGGCCGAGGCGGACAAGGATGTCATCGTGATGCACTGTTTGCCCGCGCATCGCGGCGAGGAGATCACCGACGAGGTGGCCGATGGCCCGCACTCGGTGCTCTTCCCGCAGGCACATAATCGCCTGCACGCCCAAAAGGCTTTGCTGGCGCGGCTGCTCGGCGTTGCGTAAAAATGCGGGGCGGGATGTGCATCCCGCCCTGTTTTGACTAACAAATGGTGGCGAATTTGAACACACAGCAATTTGTCGAACTCGAAGAAAAATACGGCGCGCACAATTACCGCCCTCTGGACGTGGTCATCGAACGCGGCGAGGGCGTCTGGGTGCATGACGTGGACGGCAATCGCTACTTGGATTGCCTGAGCGCCTATTCGGCGGTCAACCAGGGGCATATTCACCCGGCCATTCTGTCAGCGCTTCAGGAGCAGGCTGCCAAGCTGACCCTGACCTCGCGCGCCTTTCGCAACGATCAATTGCCGCTGCTCTACAAGGAACTTTCAGAGATTACCGGGTACGGGATGTCTTTGCCGATGAACAGCGGCGCGGAGGCTGTCGAGACGGCGATCAAGCTGGCGCGCAAGTGGGCTTACCGGGTCAAGGGCGTGCCGCGCTATCAGGCCGAGATCATTACCGCGGCGGGAAACTTCCACGGGCGGACGATATCCATCGTCACCTTTTCGACCGAACCGTTGTACCGGGACGACTTCGGCCCGTTCACGCCCGGATTTGTCACCGTTCCGTATGGCGATGCCGGGGCGATCGAAAAAGCCATCACACCGAACACTGCCGCGGTCATGCTCGAACCGATCCAGGGCGAGGGCGGCGTGATCGTCCCGCCGGATGGATACCTGGCCCGCGTGGCCGAAATCTGCAAGCGGAACGCTGTCCTGTTCATCGCCGACGAGATCCAGACTGGCCTGGGGCGCACCGGCAAGTTGTTTGCCTGCCAGCACGAGGGCGTCCGCCCGGACATCACGGTGATCGGCAAGGCGCTTTCGGGCGGCTTCTATCCCGTCTCGGCCATCCTGGCGGACGAAGCGTTGCTGGGCCTGTTCCAGCCTGGTGAGCACGGCTCGACCTTTGGCGGCAATCCGCTGGGCGCGGCGGTGGCGCGTGCCGCGCTCAAGGTGCTGGTGGACGAGAAACTGTCCGAACGCGCTGACGAACTGGGGACGTATTTTATGGAGCAATTGGCCGAAATGCCCAGCCCGCACGTCAAGGAAGTGCGCGGCAAGGGGCTTTTGATCGGCGTGGAGTTGAAGCCGGAAGCGGGCGGCGCGCGGCGTTTCTGCGAAGGGCTGCAAGGCCGGGGCATTCTGGCGAAGGAAACGCACGATCATGTCATCCGTTTTGCTCCGCCGCTGGTGATCGACAGAGAGACGATTGATTGGGCATTGCCCCATATCCGTGAAGTTCTGAACATGCCGTAGCAGGCAGGGGAGGTTGAAGATGAACATTGGTATTCCAAAAGAGCGACGCCCGTACGAGTTTCGCGTAGGCCTTTCTCCGGCTGGCGTCAAAATGCTGTGCCGGAACGGGCACACCTGCTTCATAGAACACGATGCGGGCGTAGGGGCCGGTTTCAGCGACCAGGAATATGAACGCGTCGGGGCGGGTATCGTTTACTCGCCGCAGGAAGTTTTTGGGCGCGCGGACTTGCTGCTCAAGGTGGCGCGTCCGCTGAAGGGGGAGCTCGAGTGGCTGCGACCCGGCTCGATTGTGGCTGGGCTGCTGCACCTGGCTTCGGCCCGCCACGACAAGATAGACCTATTGCTGAAGAAAGAGATCACCGCGGTTGCTTACGAGCAGATCCAGTTATCCGACGGCTCCCTGCCGGTGCTGCGTCCGTTGAGTCAGATCGGCGGCGCGATGGCTGCCCAGACGGCAGCGCGTTTCTTGCAGAACAACTGGGGCGGCAAGGGCATCTTGCTGGGCCGGATTCCGGGCGTCCCGCCGGCGGAGGTGGTGATCTTGGGCGGCGGCGTGGTCGGGACGTATGCCACGCAGGCCTTCCTGGGCCTGGGCGCACATGTCACCGTGGTGGATAAGGACTTGGATGTGCTGCAGCGCATCGCCGAGCGTTTCAATGGTGTGGTCACGATGGTTTCGACGCGGCACAATATCGAGCGTGCGACCGCCTTTGCCGACGTGGTTGTCGGCGCGGTGCTGGTTCCCGGCGAGCGTTCGCCGATCCTGGTCACGCGCGAGATGGTGCGGGCGATGAAGCCGCGTTCCGTGATCCTGGACGTCAGCATTGACGAGGGCGGCTGCATCGAGACGGCGCGTCCGACCTCGCACGAGCATCCCGTGTTTGTGGAGGAGGGGGTTACGCACTATTGTGTGCCGAATATGCCCGGCGTGGTGGCGCGCACCGCCACGCACGCTTTTGTCAACGCGGCGATGCCTTATATCCAGGAAATTGCCGACCATGGTATTCAGAACGCCATTGAAACGTATCCGGCGATTGAGTTGGCAATCAATACCCATGCTGGCAAATTGAAGCACCTGTCCCGCTTGACGGATGGAAAATGACCATGGACTGGAAAACTCTTTACAAATCTCGCGTCGTGAGTGCGGAAGATGCGGTGCAGGTCATTCAGTCTGGCCAACGGCTGTTTTTGACCGGCAACGTCTCTGTGCCGCACGAGCTGCTGGCTGCGCTGGTCGCGTATGCTCCGCAGTTGAAAGATGTGGAAATTTGCCAGGCATTGACCGTCGGCTCGGCGGATTACGTGGGCCAGGAGATGGAGGGGCATCTGCGGGTCAACACCATGTTCATCAGCGCCAACATCCGCAAAGCCGTGCAGGAAGGACGGGCGGATTTCACGCCGGTGCTGCTCTCTGAGTTCCCCCTGCTTTTCAAGAACGGTGTTTTGCCGGTTGATGTGGCCCTGGTCCACGTCTCGCTGCCGGACGAGCATGGTTTTTGCAGCCTGGGCGTCGAGGTCGGGTTGACGAAAAGCGCGGCGGAATCGGCCAAGATCATCGTCGCCGAAGTGAACGAGCAGATGCCGCGTACGTTGGGGGATGCCTTCATTCACGTCAGCCGTTTGGATTACATCGTACCGGTGGACTATCCCATCCCGGAACTTTCGATGAGCGACGGCGAGACGTCGGCTGTCGTGGAGAAGATGGCCGCATACATCGCCGAGTTGATCCCGGACGGTGCAACCATGCAGATGGGCATTGGGGCTGTCCCGGATGCGGTGCTCAAGTATTTGTATGACAAAAAAGACCTGGGCGTACATACCGAGTTGTTCTCCGACGGCGTGATCGACCTGGTCGAGGCCGGCGTGTTGACCAGCGCACAAAAGACGTTGCACCAGGGCAAGATCGTGGCCGGTTTCATCCTGGGGACGCAGCGTTTGTACGATTGGGTGGACGACAACCCGCTGATCGAGATGCACCGCACGGAGTACGTCAACGATCCGTTCGTCATCGCGCAGAATGAACGCATGGTTGCCATCAACTCGGCCATCGAAGTGGATCTCACCGGCCAGGTCTGTGCCGACAGCATCGGCCCGAAACTCTACAGCGGCGTTGGCGGACAGTTGGATTTCATTTATGGCGCATCCCGCTCGAAGGGCGGCGTGCCGATCATCGCGCTGCCGAGTGACGCGACCACGCGCAGCGGTAAACGTTTCAGCCGCATCACCGCCATGCTCAAGCAGGGCGCAGGTGTGGTGACCACGCGCAACCACGTCCGCTACGTGGTGACGGAGTACGGCGTGGCCGACCTGTACGGCAAAACCATCCGTCAGCGGGCGCAGGCGCTCATTAATATCGCCCACCCCGATTTTCGTGATGATTTGAAAAAACAAGCTGTGGAGTTGAACTACCTCTAATGGACATGAATTGCAAGACCAAGATCGTCGCCACGCTTGGGCCTGCCAGCGACGTGGAATCTACGCTGGAACGCCTGGTGCAGGCCGGGGTGAGCGTGGTGCGCTTGAATTTTTCGCACGGCACACACGCCGAGCACGCGGCCCGCATTGAGTCCATTCGCAGCGTTTCTGAACGCCTGGGCGTGGCGGTGGGAATTTTGCAAGACCTTCAGGGGCCGAAGATCCGGGTTGGCAATTTGTCCGAGTCGCTTTTCCTGACCGAAGGGGAAACGGTGCGACTCTATGCCGAGGA